>CAZFET010000303.1:0-4398 GCA_964517545.1 uncultured Burkholderiaceae bacterium | reverse complement strand
GACCTGCCGCCGCCCGCGCCGGCGCGCCTGGGCACCACGGCGCCAGTAGCCACGCCGCCAGTCGTCACGCCGCCGGCGGCCGCGCCGCCGCCGCCGCCCGGCGCGCGGCCGGCGGGCGAGGCGGACAGCCCGCGCTCGGCGTGCATGCCGCGCACCGAGTTCGCGCTGCTGCTGTGCATGAAGGCGCAGTGCGAGCGGCCCCGCTTCGCCAACCACCCGCAGTGCGACGAGCTGCGGCGCAGCGGCGATCTGCGCTGATCGCGCCGGGCGCCGGCAGACCCGGTGCCACAATTCGCGCATGAGTGCCGAGCGCCCGCCCCGCGTGACGATCCAGACCGCGGACTTCGATCTGTCGAGCGAAGTCGCGCGCCTGCGCGACGGCGACGCGGCGGTCGGTGCAGTGGCTGCCTTCGTCGGCACGGTGCGCGACCGCAACGACGGCAGCGGCGTGAGCTCGATGACCCTCGAGCACTACCCCGGCATGACCGAGCGCGCGATCGAGGCCATGTGCGACGAGGCCGCGCGCCGCTTCGACGTGCGCGCCCTGCGCGTGATCCATCGCGTGGGCGAGCTGAGGCCGCTCGAGCAGATCGTGCTCGTGGCCGTGACCTCGGCGCATCGCGGCGAGGCCTTCCAGGCCTGCGAGTTCCTGATGGACTATCTCAAGACGCAGGCGCCGTTCTGGAAGAAGGAGATCACGCCCGACGGCGCGCGCTGGGTCGACGCCCGCGTGGCCGACGACGCGGCGCTGCGGCGCTGGGGCATCGAGGCCGGCAACGCGTCGTGAGCGGCGCCGCGCTCGCACCGGGCCTGCTCGGACAGATGCTCGCCGTCGGGATCGGCGGCGCGATCGGGGCCGTGCTGCGCTGGGCCGTCGGCCTGTGGCTCGCGGGCACGTGGAGCGCCTTTCCGATCGGCACCCTGCTGGTGAACTGCGTCGGCGGACTGGCCATCGGCTTCGCGCTGGTGGCCTTCGACCGGGTGCCGGCCGAGGCGCTGCGGCTGCTGCTGGTGACGGGTTTCCTCGGCGGCCTGACGACGTTCTCGGCGTTCTCGGCCGAGTCGCTCGTGCTGGTGCAGCGCGGGCAGCTCGCGCTGGCGCTCGTGCACACCGCCGCGCACGTGGCCGGCGCGCTCGGCTGCGCGGCGCTGGGCTGGAAGATCGGGCGCTTCGCCTTCGGTTGAGCGCGCGCGGGCGGGGCTTGATCCGGGTCGACTTGAAAAGCGAACGGGCCGCCCAAAATCCTCGGCAGTCGAAAGGATTCTCCCGATGCGAGCCGACAAGTTCACCACCCGCTTCCAGGAAGCCATCGCCGAGGCGCAGAGCCTCGCCATCGCGCGCGACCACGCCTACATCGAGCCCGTGCACGTGCTGGCGGCGATGCTCGATCAGGACGACGGTCCGCGCTCGCTGCTCGAGCGGGCCGGCGTGAACGTCGGCGCGCTGAAGACCGCGGTGGACACCGCGCTCGGCGCACTGCCGCAGGTGCAGGGCGCGCAGGTGCAGGCCGGCCGCGACCTGGTGGCGCTGCTGCAGGCGGCCGAGAAGGAGTCGTCCAGGCGCGGCGACCAGTACATCGCCAGCGAGATGTTCCTGCTCGCGCTGGCCGATGCCCGCACCGATTTCGGCGGCATCGTGCGCGGCCACGGCCTCACGCGCAAGGCGCTCGAAGCCGCGATCGACGCCGTGCGCGGCGGGCAGAAGGTCGACTCCGCCGAGGCCGAGGGCGCGCGCGAGGCGCTGAAGAAGTACACGATCGACCTCACCGAGCGCGCGCGCCTCGGCAAGCTCGACCCCGTGATCGGCCGCGACGACGAGATCCGCCGCGCGGTGCAGGTGCTGCAGCGCCGGACGAAGAACAACCCGGTGCTGATCGGCGAGCCCGGCGTCGGCAAGACGGCCATCGTCGAAGGCCTGGCGCAGCGCATCGTCTCGGGCGAGGTGCCCGACTCGCTGAAGGGCAAGCGGCTGCTGGTGCTCGACATCGCGCTGCTCTTGGCCGGCGCCAAGTACCGCGGCGAGTTCGAGGAGCGCCTGAAGAACGTGCTGAAGGAACTGGCGCAGGACGAAGGCCAGACCATCGTCTTCATCGACGAGATCCACACGATGGTCGGCGCCGGCAAGGCCGAGGGCGCGATCGACGCCGGCAACATGCTCAAGCCGGCGCTGGCGCGCGGCGAGTTGCACTGCATCGGCGCGACCACGCTCGACGAGTACCGCAAGTACATCGAGAAGGACGCCGCGCTCGAGCGGCGCTTCCAGCGCATCCTGGTCGAGGAGCCGAGCGTCGAGGCGACCATCGCCATCCTGCGCGGCCTGCAGGAGAAGTACGAGGTGCACCACGGCGTGGAGATCACCGACCCGGCGATCGTGGCCGCGGCCGAGCTGTCGCACCGCTACATCACCGACCGCTTCCTGCCCGACAAGGCGATCGACCTGATCGACGAGGCGGCGGCCAAGATCAAGATCGAGATCGACTCCAAGCCCGAGGCGATGGACAAGCTCGACCGCCGGCTCATCCAGCTCAAGATCGAGCGCGAGGCGGTGAAGAAGGAGAAGGACGAGGCGTCGCAGCGCCGGCTCGGGCTGATCGAGGAGGAGATCGCGCGGCTGGAGCGCGAGTACGCCGACCTCGAGGAGATCTGGAAGGCCGAGAAGGCCGCGGCGCAGGGCTCGGCCCACGTGAAGGAGGAGATCGAGCGCATCCGCACGCAGATCGAGGAGTGGAAGCGCAAGGGCGACTTCAACAAGGTGGCCGAGCTGCAGTACGGCAAGCTGCCCGAGCTGGAGAAGCGCCTGAAGGAGGCGCAGGCCAAGGAGACCGCCAAGGGCAAGGACGGCAAGGCGCCGCAGCTGCTACGCACGCAGGTCGGCGCCGAGGAGATCGCCGAGGTGGTGTCGCGCGCCACCGGCATCCCGGTCAGCAAGCTGATGCAGGGCGAGCGCGACAAGCTGCTGCAGATGGAGGCGAAGCTGCACGAGCGCGTGGTCGGCCAGGACGAGGCGATCCGCGCCGTGAGCGACGCCATCCGCCGTTCGCGCGCGGGCCTGTCCGACCCGAACCGGCCCTACGGCTCGTTCCTGTTCCTCGGCCCCACCGGCGTGGGCAAGACCGAGCTGTGCAAGGCGCTGGCCGCCTTCCTGTTCGACACCGAGGAGCACATGGTGCGCATCGACATGAGCGAGTTCATGGAGAAGCACTCGGTGAGCCGCCTGATCGGCGCGCCGCCCGGCTACGTGGGCTACGACGAGGGCGGCTACCTCACCGAGGCCGTGCGCCGCAAGCCGTACAGCGTGGTGCTGCTCGACGAGGTGGAGAAGGCACACCAGGACGTGTTCAACGTGCTGCTGCAGGTGCTCGACGACGGCCGGCTGACCGACGGCCAGGGCCGCACCGTGGACTTCAAGAACACGGTGATCGTGATGACCAGCAACCTCGGCTCGCACCAGATCATGCAGATGGCCGGGCAAGACCACGAGCTGATCCGCGAGGCGGTGTGGGCCGAGGTCAAGGGGCACTTCCGCCCCGAGTTCCTCAACCGCATCGACGAGGCCGTGGTGTTCCACGCGCTCGACGCGAAGCACATCGAGTCGATCGCGCGGATCCAGCTGAAGCACCTGGAGGCGCGCCTCGAGAAGATGGACATGAAGCTCGACGTGTCACCCGCGGCGCTGGCCGAGCTGGCCAAGGCCGGCTTCGACCCGGTGTTCGGCGCGCGCCCGCTCAAGCGCGCGATCCAGCAACGCATCGAGAACCCGGTGGCCAGGCTGATCCTCGAAGGCCGCTTCGGCCCGAAGGACGTGATCCCGGTCGACGTGCAGGACGGCGAGTTCACGTTCGGGCGCGTCGTGCACTGACGGCACGCGCCGGCGCCCGCCGTCAGGCCGGCGTGGTCGCGGGCGCCGACGGGTCGAGCAGCGGGTCGAGCCGCATGATCTGCAGCCGCGCGAGCGTGAGGTTCGAGACCGTCTTGTCGAGCACGGCGTGCAGCATGAGGCCGGGCCGGCCGGAGATCGGCCGCAGCACGAGGTGATGGTCGCCCAGGGTGATCGCCGCGTCGGGCGGCGACGCGCCCAGGCCGAGCGCGCGGCTGCCGTCGAGGATGGCCTCGACCAGCGCGCTGCCGCGGATCGCCAGCATGGCGGGCCCGGGCCGCGAGCCGGCGTGCGCCAGCGAACGCTGCGTGGACACCTCGAACACGCAGGCGCTGACCATGCCGTTGATGTCGAGCAGCTTGTGCACGTAGCGCGCCACCGGGTCGGCGGCTGCCGCCGCGCGCGATGCGGCCGTGGGCACCTCGGGCATCGGCTGCATCGGCAGCGGCGTCGGGATCGGCGGCGCCGCGGCGGCGGGCGGGGCCGCCGGTGTCGACGGCTGGGGCTGCGGTTGCGTGTGC
>CAZFET010000302.1:0-4408 GCA_964517545.1 uncultured Burkholderiaceae bacterium | reverse complement strand
GGTGTGCGACCTGTCGGGCGGCCGCGCGACGTAGTGGTCGCGCGCCGCGGCACGCCGTCTCGTCTCGGAACGCCTCGTCGGGTGGCGCGAGGATGGCCTGCGCCGACGCCCGCACGTGGTGCCGCATCGCGCGCTCGGCCGCGCGTCCGTCGCCGGCCAGCAGCGCATCGAGGATCTCGACGTGCTCGCGCGCCGACGGCTGCACCTTGGGCGGCGCGATCCAGCCGCGCAGCTGCGCGGCGAACAGGTCGATCAAGGTGCGGTCGAGCAGGTGCGGCAGGTGCGCGTTGCCGGCGGTGGCGACGATCTGCGCGTGCAGCCGGCGATTGGCCTCGCTGGAGTCGATCACGCCTGGCCGCTCGCGGCCGCCTCGGCCCGGAACGCGCGCTGCAGCTTGCAGGTGCCGGGCTCGGCATCGCGCCGTGGCGGCTGGCGCCGGCCGGGATGCCGTGCTTCGAGGCCGGCACGCACCGGCGGCCGTACGACGTGAAGGCAGGAGGCGTGGACGCGGGCGGGACGCGATGGCCGCAAGGCAGCGCGATCGAGCTGGCCCCCGGGGACTCGACGGTCGTGACCGCCGGCGCCGCCGGTGCGCTGATCTTCGCGCTGCGGCTGCCGCGCTTCGACTGACCGACGGCGGGTCGCGCGGCCCGCCGTCGGTCACGTCATCGCAGGATCAGCTGCGCACCACGATGTTGTTGCGCACCTCCTTCACGCCGGAGGTGCCGCGCGCGATGCGCTCGGCGGCGGCCCGCTCGTCGGCCGACTTGGCGAAGCCCGAGAGCTGCACCACGCCGTTGAGCGTCTCGACGCTGATGGCCATGGCGCTCACCGTCTTGTCCTCGGCGAAGCGCGCCTTCACGCGCGTGGTGATCACCGTGTCGTCGACGTAGGCGCCGACGGTCTGCTGGTCGCGCGCGACGGCGCAGCCGGTGGTGGTGGCGACGGCCGCCACCGACAGGACGGCGGCGAGGACGTAGCGTGCGGTCATGTGCATCTCCTTCGGTGTGGCTCGTGCGTGACGGTCGGGGCCGCGGCAGCGCATCAGCTACGGCGCTCGACCACGAGCTGGTTGTCCACGCTGCGCACGCCCTCGACGGCCTGCGCCAGGCGCGCCGCGCGCTCGCGCGCCGCATCGCTGGGTGCCGTGCCGCGCAGCACCACGCGGCCGGCCGAGGTGTCGACGTCGATGCGCAGCGCGCTCAGCTCCTTGTCGCGCGCCAGCTCGGCGTTGACGGTGGCGGTGATGGCGGCGTCCGCCACGGCGTTCGACGCCGTCGCGGCCGCTTCCTGCACGTCGCGCTTCACCTCCTCGGCGCCGCGCGCGAGGCTGTCCTTCGCCGCCTCGGTCTTCTGCTCGGCCGTGGCGACGGCCGAGTCGAACTGCTGGCCGGCGGTGCGCGATTCCCCGGCGCGGTCGCAGGCGGCCAGGCCGAGCGCGGCCGCGGCCGCGGCGAGCACGGAGAGTCGGCGCAGGTTCGATCGTGAAGTCATGTCGGGCTCCTTGTCGTGAGTGCCGCGATGCGGCGACGCTTCAACGATAGGCCGCCCGGCCCGGCCGGCCGATCGGCCGCCGTCGCGTCGTGCTGTCGGACGGGTCCGACACGCCGAGGGCCGACATGCGGCGGGCGGCGTGCGCGCGTCAGCCGACGGGCAGCTCGGCTTCGATGACGGTGCCCGCGCCGGGGCTCGAGCGCACGCTCATCTCGCCGCCGGCGGACTGCACGCGAAAGCGCATGCCGGCCAGGCCGTGGCCGGCGCCGGCCGCGGCCTCGGCGTCGAAGCCGCGGCCGTCGTCGCGCACGCAGACGTGCACGCGGTCGCCGCGCACGGCGAGGCTGACCTCGACGCGCCTCGCGCCGGCGTACTTGGCCACGTTGGTCAGCGCCTCCTGCACGAGCCGGTACACCGACAGCGCGCGCGGCTCGTCGAGCGGCACCTCGTCGAGGCGCGCGTCCACCGCGATCTCGCTGCGCTGCGCGAACTCCGAGCACAGGATCTCCAGCGCCGGCTTCAGGCCCAGGTTGCTCAGCGACGACGGGCGCAGGTCCTCGATGATGCGGCGCTTCAGCGCGATGCCCGCGTCGAGCGTGTTCACGAGGTGCCGGATGCGCTCGGCCAGCTCGGGCGACAGCGGCGCGGCCTTGCTCTTGATGCGCGCCACGTCGAGCTTGGCCGCGGTGAGCAGCCCGCCCAGCTCGTCGTGCAGCTCGCGCGCGAGACGGCTTCGCTCGTCCTCGCGCACCGTCTGCAGGTGCATCGCGATCTCGGTCAGCGCGCGCGTGCGCGCGGCCACCTGCACCTCGAGCTTGTCGCGCTCGGCCTGCAGCGCGCGCTGCTGCGCCTCGCGCTCGCGCCAGCGCAGCCGCGTCTGGCGCAACCCCAGCAGCACGGCGGCCAGGGCGAGCAGCGCCAGCAGCGCGATGCCGACGCGGCTCCACAGCAGCACGCGCTCGAGCTGGCGCGACGCGGCCACGACCGCCGCGCCTTCCTCGGTGGAGGTGTCCTGCACGAGCTTGTCGATGGCGGCCATCTGCTCGCGGCCGATGCCGGTGAGCATCAGGTCCAGCGCACGCTGCCGCTCGCCCGCCTCGGCCAGGCGGATCACCTCCTGCATCTCGGAGAGCTTGCGGCTGGCGAGATCGGCCAGCGCGGTCACGCGCTCGCGCTGCTCGTCGCGCTCGGCCGGCAGCGCGGCCAGCTGCGCGATCGCCTTGCCGAGGTCGCCGATGCTGGCGAGGTACGGCTCCTTGTCCTTGAGCTCCGACGTGAGCAGGTAGCCGCGCTGCGACGACTCGGCCTCGAGGAGCAGCCGCCGCACCTGGTTCACCGCCACGCGGCGCTCGATCGCGCGGTCGCGTGCGGCGTCGTAGAACACCGCGGCGCGATAGCCGATCTCGCTGAACACGAGCGCCACCACCGCCAGCGCCACCGCCAGCGGCGGCGCGAAGCCGCTGCGCGTGACGCGCGCGAGCTGCTCAGGCTTCAACATGGGCCATCGCCCCCGTACACTGCGCCGATCGCGGAGACGACCGCAGTTCCCGGGGGCCGCCATGATCCGCATCGGCATCGTCGACGACCACGCCATCGTGCGCGCGGGCTTGCGCCAGTTCCTTTCCGAGCAGGTCGACTTCCGCGTCACCGGCGAAGCCGCCAACGGCCGCGAGGCGCTCGAGCTCGTGCGCGCCGGCGAGCTCGACGTGCTGCTGATGGACCTGTCGATGCCCGACCAGAACGGCGTCGACGCGCTGGCGGCGATCAAGGCGCGCCGGCCCGAGCTGCCGGTGCTGATCCTCAGCGGGTTCCCGGAGACGCACTACGCCACCGCCATGCTGCGCCAGGGCGCTGCCGGCTACCTCAACAAGGAGTGCGACCCCGAGGAGATCGCCAGCGCGATCCGCACGGTCGCGCGCGGCCGCAAGTACATCACCCCGGCCGTCGCCGAGCTGCTGGCCGACGGGGTGGGTGGCGCCGAGGGCCGCCCGCCGCACGAGTCGCTGAGCGAGCGCGAGCTGCAGGTCTTCCTGCGCCTGGCCAAGGGCGAGACGGTGGGTCACATCGCCGAGACCATGCACCTCAGCGTCAAGACCGTCAGCACCTACCGCACGCGCGTGCTCGAGAAGCTGAAGCTCTCGACCAACAGCGAGCTCACCTACTACGCGCTCACCAACGGACTGATCCAGTAGCGACGCCGCGCCGCGCGGTCGGGCGCGCGCGGCGCGCTCAGGCGGCACGGCCGGCACCGTCGGCGCCTTGCGCGAGCGCGACGCAGTGCTCGACCAGCGCGTCGATCTCGCCGGACTTGTCGAACACGCGGCTCGCGCCGAGCGCGAGGCAGTGACGGCGCATGTCGGGCGTGGCGTAGTTGGTCAGCACGATGCGCTCGGCGCGATGGTCGTGCTCGTGCAGCCAGCGCAGCACGCCGAGCCCCGAGCCGCGGCGCAGGAAGATGTCGATCACCACCACGTCGCAGGCGTGGGCCGCGTCCTGCAGCCACGCCAGCGCCGAGGCCTCGTCGTCGGCCTGGCCCGTCACCGTCACCGGCGCCAGTTCCTCGAGCGCCGCGACGAGGTTCTCGCGGATCACGGGACTGTCTTCGACGATGAAGGCGCGAAGCGTTGACATCGGGGCGACGGCGGCGACGCGCGCCGCGGCATGCAGCGCGCGCGGACGAGTCTATCGAGCAGCGGCCGCGCTGCGTGTCGGACGGGTCCTACATCGTGCTGCCCGGCGCCGTCCGCGCAGCGGGCCCGTCGCGAAGCCGGCGACGGCGAGGACGACGAGCACGCAGCGCAGGCTCTTCGCGGCCCCGGCCGCGCCGCCCGCCGGGCGGCCGGTCGCCTGCCGTCGGCCCCGCGCCCATCGACCGTCGTCCGCACGCCACCTGGCCGCCACCCGCACGACCTCG
>CAZFET010000301.1:0-4432 GCA_964517545.1 uncultured Burkholderiaceae bacterium | reverse complement strand
GCTTCTCGCGCTCGTCGGTGATATGCGCCTGCAACGCGCGAAGGATCTCGTTCGGCGGCGTCAGGTCCTTGATCTCGTAGCGCAGCACCTTGACGCCCCAGTTCAGCGCCGCCTCGTCGAGCGCATTGACCACCGCCGCGTTGATGGCGTCGCGTTCCTCGAAGGTGCGGTCGAGCTCCATCTTGCCGATCACCGAGCGCAGGGTCGTCTGCGCGAGCTGCGTGATCGCGACGATGTAGTTGCTCGAGCCGTAGCTCGCACGCATCGGGTCGGTCACCTGGAAGTACAGGATGCCGTCGACCGTGAGCTGCGTGTTGTCCTTGGTGATGCACACCTGGCTCGGCACGTCGAGCGGGATCTCCTTGAGCGAGTGGCGGTAGGCCAGGCGGTCGACGAAGGGCACGAGGAAGTTCAGGCCCGGCGTCAGGGTCGCGTGGTACTTGCCGAGCCGCTCGACCACCCAGGCGTGCTGCTGCGGCACCACCTTGATCGAGCGCACCACGAAGATCGCGGCGATGACGAGGATGACGAGGGCGACGATTTCCATGCGGGCTCCCGGAAGTGGTGGTCGTGCGGCGCCGGCTCAGGCGCGGTCGAGCAGCAGGCGGTTGCCTTCGACGGCGCGGATCACGTGCTCGCCCGGCGCTGGCGCGCCCTGGCCGTGCCAGCGCGCCTGCCAGGTCGCGCCGCGGTAGGCCACCGTGGCGCTGCCGTCGGTGTTCCAGCGCGCGACCGTGACGCGCTCGCCGATGTCGAGGTTCACGTCGCGGTTCTCGGTGGCCGGCGGCGCGGCGGGCTGCCGGCTGCGCTTCAGGTGCCAGGCGGCGACCGCGCCGCCGCCGATGATCGAGGCCACCACGAGCTGCCCGCTGAAGAGCATGCCGCCGTGCGCGGCGAGCGCGGCGGCGGCGGCGCCGACGGCGAGCATCAGCAGGTAGAAGGTCCCGGTGGCCAGCTCGGCGGCCACCAGCACTCCGGCGACGATCCACCAGCCCGTGGCGGCGCTCCAGTCCATGCACGACTCCCTCGGCAGCGATGGCGAGCGACTGTAGCGCAATACACTTCGCGCACCCTTCATTCCCCCGGCCGTCGCTGGAGCCTCCGATGCTGCGTTTCCGCTTCCCGATCGTCATCATCGACGAGGACTTCCGCTCCGAGAACGCGTCGGGCCTGGGCATCCGGGCGCTGGCGCAGGCCATCGAGAAGGAAGGCTTCGAGGTGCTGGGCGTCACCAGCTACGGCGACCTGTCGCAGTTCGCGCAGCAGCAAAGCCGTGCGAGCGCGTTCATCCTGTCGATCGACGACGAGGAGATCACCACCGCCGGCCCCGAGACGCCGCCGGCGGTCGAGACCCTGCGCCGCTTCATCCGCGAGATCCGCTTCCGCAACGCCGAGATCCCGATCTACCTGTACGGCGAGACGCGCACGTCGCAGCACATCCCGAACGACGTGCTGCGCGAGCTGCACGGCTTCATCCACATGTTCGAGGACACGCCGGAGTTCGTCGCGCGGCACATCATCCGCGAGGCGCGCAGCTACCTCGACTCGCTCGCGCCGCCGTTCTTCAAGGCGTTGATGGACTACGCGCAGGACGGCTCGTACTCGTGGCACTGCCCCGGCCACTCCGGCGGCGTCGCCTTCCTCAAGAGCCCGGTCGGGCAGATGTTCCACCAGTTCTTCGGCGAGAACATGCTGCGCGCCGACGTGTGCAACTCGGTCGACGAACTCGGCCAGCTGCTCGACCACACCGGACCGGTGGCCGACAGCGAGCGCAACGCGGCGCGCATCTTCAACGCCGACCACTGCTTCTTCGTGACCAACGGCACCAGCACCAGCAACAAGATGGTGTGGCACCACACGGTGGCGCCGGGCGACGTGGTGGTGGTCGACCGCAACTGCGACAAGTCGATCCTGCACTCGATCATCATGACCGGCGCGGTGCCGGTGTTCCTGCCGCCCACGCGCAACCACTACGGGATCATCGGCCCGATCCCGCAGCGCGAGTTCGAGCCGGAGGCCATCCGGCGCAAGATCGCGGCGCACCCGCTGCTCGGCGGCGTCGACGCCGGCAAGGTCCGGCCGCGCGTCCTGACCCTCACGCAGAGCACCTACGACGGCGTGCTCTACAACGTGGACCAGATCAAGTCCATGACCGACGGCTTCATCGACACCTTGCACTTCGACGAGGCCTGGCTGCCGCACGCGACCTTCCACGACTTCTACAAGGGCATGCACGCCATCGGGCGCGACCGGCCGAAGACGAAGGAAGCGCTCGTGTTCTCGACGCAGAGCACGCACAAGCTGCTGGCCGGCCTGAGCCAGGCCTCGCAGATCCTGGTGTCCGACTCGCAGCAGCGCCGGCTCGACCGGCACCTGTTCAACGAGGCCTACCTGATGCACACGAGCACGTCGCCGCAGTACGCGATCATCGCGAGCTGCGACGTGGCCGCGGCGATGATGGAGCCGCCCGGTGGCACCGCGCTGGTGGAGGAGAGCCTGCTCGAGGCGATGGACTTCCGCCGCGCGATGCGCAAGGTCGACAAGGAGTTCGGCCGCGACTGGTGGTTCAAGGTGTGGGGCCCGGACAAGCTGGCCTCGCAGGGCATCGGCACGCGCGAAGACTGGCTGCTGCGCGCCAACGAGAAGTGGCACGGCTTCGGCGAACTGGCCGAGGGCTTCAACCTGCTCGACCCGATCAAGGCCACGGTCATCACGCCGGGCCTCGACGTGACGGGCAAGTTCGCCAAGACGGGCATCCCGGCGTCGATCGTCACCAAGTACCTCGCCGAGCACGGCGTGGTGGTCGAGAAGACCGGCCTCTACTCGTTCTTCATCATGTTCACCATCGGCATCACCAAGCCAGGCCATCGACGACACCTACGCCAAGCGCGACGGGGCCCGCCGGGTGTCCGACATGTACCTGTCCGACCTGCACCCGGCCATGAAGCCGAGCGACGCCTACGCGCGCATCGCGCACCGCGAGACCGACCGGGTCGACATCGACGCGCTCGAGGGACGCATCACCACCTCGCTGCTCACGCCGTACCCGCCGGGCATCCCGCTGCTCATTCCCGGCGAGCGCTTCAACCGCAAGATCGTCGACTACCTGCGCTTCACGCGCGAGTTCAACGGCCGCTTCCCCGGCTTCGACACCGACGTCCACGGCCTCGTGCAGGACGAGACCTCGGGCGCGTACTACGTCGACTGCGTCAGGCCGTCGTGAGCGCGCCGCGCCGGGTCAGCCGCCGCCGCCGCTGACGTAGAGCCACAGCGACTGCAGCTCGTCGGGCTTGAGCGTGTCGCCCCAGGCGGGCATCGCGTTCTTGCCCTTGACCACCGACAGCTCGAAGCGCTCGCGCTGGTCCTTCGGAAAGCGGCGCAGGTCGAACGTGGTGCCGGCGGTGTTGACCATGTTCACGCCGTGACAGCGCGCGCAGTAGCTGGTGTACAGGCGCTTGCCGCGTTCGGCGCTCGGCTCGGCCGGCGCGGGCGTCGTCGCCTGCGCCGGCGCCGCCGCGAGCCCGAGTGCCAGCACGAGTGCGAGGGGGACGGCCGCGGCGGCGAGCAAGGCGCGCGGTCGGCACGGCCGGGCCCTTCGCCGCGTCATTCCAGCAGCGCGAAGGTCCACAGCGACGAGCCGGGCACCGCGCCGCCGATCGCCGGATCGCCGGCCAGCGCGCCGTACACCGTGGCCGCGCCGCTGGCCACGGTGATGTACTGCCTGCCCTTGTGCTCCCACGTGACCGGCAGGCCCGAGATGCCCGAGCCGGTCTGGAACTGCCACACCTTCTTGCCGCTCTTCGCGTCGAAGGCCATGAACTCGCCGGTCTGCGCGCCGGTGAACACCAGCCCGCCGCCGGTGGCCAGCACGCCGGCCCAGTTCGGCGACTTCAGCGGCACCTCCCACACCTTCTTGTTGACCACCGGATCCCAGGCCACCAGCGCGCCGCGGTTGCCGTCCTCGGGACCGACGCAGCCGCCGAGGTCGAGACCGTGGTACCACGCGCGCTGCTTGTACTCGGGCTTGGCGTACTTCACCTTCATGCCGAGGTTGATGGTGTTCATGTACGCGCGGCGCTGGGTCGGGTCGTAGGCCATCGGCATCCAGTTCTTGCCGCCGAAGGCGCTGGGCCACACCTCGACCATGTCCTTCATCTCGACGTTCTTGCGCACCTCCTGCGTCATCGGCGTGTCGATCGGGCGGCCGGTCTTCATGTCGATGCCGCTGGCCCAGTTGATCTTCTTCGCGAACGGCGCGGCCGAGATCAGCTTGCCGTCGGTGCGGTCGAGCACGTAGAAGAAGCCGTTGCGGTTGGCCTGCGCCAGCAGCTTGCGCGGGCGGCCGCCGAATTCCGCGTCCAGCAGCATCGGCGTCTGCTGCGCGTCCCAGTCATGCAGGTCGTGCGGGGTGAACTGGAAATGCCACTTCCGC
>CAZFET010000300.1:0-4472 GCA_964517545.1 uncultured Burkholderiaceae bacterium | reverse complement strand
TGAAAGGTGATTAGGCAGAATTCCCCGCATGAAGGTCTCGAAGCAGGAACTCATCGCCGTCCTGGCGCAGTTCAACCCCTGGTGGCGCGGCGAAGCAGTGCTCGACCTGCCGCCCTGGCGCAGAGCGGCGTTTCGGGAACTGGACACGTGGATGCGGGACCCGCCGGCGGCGAGGGCCGTCTTGCTCTCCGGCGCGCGACAGGTCGGCAAGACGACGCTCATGCTGCAGACGATCGACTCGCTGCTGAAGACCGGCGTCGCTCCCGCCAACATCCTCTACGCGACTTTCGATCACCCCATCCTGAAGCTGGCGGGCATCGACGCCGTGCTGGAGGCCTGGCGCGAGCGTGAGCCGAAGGCAGCCGGGCACGAGTACCTCTTCCTGGACGAGGCCCAGTTCATCCGTGATTGGGGGACGTGGGTCAAGCATCAGGTCGACTTCCGCAAGGAGCGTCGCATCGCCTTCAGCGGGTCGGCCATGCCGTTGACCGAGTCGGGACAGGAGTCCGGCGTCGGTCGTTGGCACACGATCCGGCTGACGACCCTGTCGTTCTACGAGTACCTGCAGATCAAGCAGCTCTCGCTGCCTGCGTTGCCGGCGCCGCGCAGTCTTCGCGACCTGTTCGACTGGCCGACCGCGGAGTTCCACCGGGTGACGGAGCTTGCTGCGGCCTACGTCGGGCACTTCCACGAGTACCTGGTGCGCGGCGGCTTCCCGCAGACGGCGCAGGTCGACAGCATCACGCAGGCGCAGCGGCTGCTGCGCGAAGACATCATCGACAAGGTGCTCAAGCGCGACATGACGGCGCTGTTCGGCGTACGCCGGGTGCTCGACTTCGAACACACCTTCCTGTACCTGTGCATGCATGACGGCGGCATGCTGGACATGGTGGACTTGTGCGCCAACCTTGCGGTGAAGCGGCCGACTGCCCAGCACTTCATCGAACTGCTCGAGGCGACTCACCTGATCTATCGCCTGCCCCCGTTCGGCTACGGCAAGGATGTGCTGCGCGCGCGCTTCAAGGTCTATCTCGCCGATGCGGCCATCGCGCCCGCGGTGATGCTGAAGGGCAAGTCCATCCTGGAAGACGCTTCGGCCCTCGGCGTGGCCACGGAGACCGCCGTGTTCAAGCACCTGTTCGCGCGCTACTACCGGCAGAACGTGCGCTTCTCGTACTGGAGGGGAAAGAAGGACCACGAAGTCGATCTCGTCGCGGAGATCGGTGGCGAGCTGATTCCGTTCGAGGTCAAGTACCGGGCGCAACACACCGGGGCCCGAGAGCTCAGGGGACTCGTCGAGTTGTGCGCGCACAAGCGGATCTCGCGGGGCTACGTGGTGACGAAGTCGCTCGATGACTTCGGGGCGGCCGACGGACTCCCGGGCAGCACCGACGGTGCCGATCCCGCGCGGATCATGCGGGTGCCGGCGCCACTGCTGTGCTACTGGATGGGTGCCGCCGAAACCGCCGACGTCGACCGCGGCTGACCGGCCTCGTCTTCGAACGCCACTGGACGAGCGCGCGAGCGCTGATGTCGCCCGCCGTTCGGCCCGCCGCTCTGCCCGCCCCTCAGTCGCCCGTCTGCACCGCCACCACACGCCCGCTGGCGGTGTCGAACACGCAGCGGTAGCTGAACTTCTCGGCCGCCATGGCCGGTGCGCGTGCCATCGCACCCTCGCCTTCGATCTCGGTGCGCGCGTTCTCGGCCGGTGCGACGCGGCGCGTGTCGGAGCCGAACACGATGCGTTCGGCGCGCGGGTACTTCGACTTCAGCGATCGCACCGTGGCCGTCTCGCAGGCGTCGAAGCTGGAGATCGGCGACGGCGTGGTCACGTCGCGCGCAGCCGTGGCGGCGGCCTGCGCGGCCGCGCCGCCGGCGCCGTCGCGCAGCACCACGCCCGAGGTTTCGCGCGTCTTGGCGTCGAACACGCAGCTGTAGCTGAACACGGTGCTGCCGCCCGACGGACTGCGATAGCGCCCTTCGCCGCGCACCGCGCTCTCGATGTCGGACACCTCGGTGATCACGCGCCTGGAGCCGATGAACTGCACCGGCCGCGCGCCCGCGCCGCGCACGCGCTCGACCGCCTGCACCACGGCCTTCTCGCACGCGTCGGCGGCGGTCAGCGGCGCCGGCTCGGCCTGCGCGAACGCCGCACCGGCCGCCAGCAGCAGTGCACCCGCCGCAAGCGACGAGCCCGCCGGCAGCGACGCGCACGCGGGCACGGCGCGCGAGCGCCACGTGAAGCGCTGGTGGCGGCTGACGGGCCTCGAGACGATCGGCGTGGTCATGGCGGCTCCCCGGTGCGGTCGACGGCCGTCGGCTTGCCGTCGCGCGGCAGCGGCGCCGCGTGCGTCCATGGTGTCGCGTGCGCCGCGCGCTGGCAAGCCGGCGCGGCCGGCGCGGCGTGCCGTCCGTCGCGCCGCGCGCGCCGGTGGCGCGCTCAGCCGCCGCCGCGCTGCGTGTACAGGTCGAAGAACTTCATGAAGCGGTGCCGCGCGTCGTCGGCCACGCCGTCGAACTCGAAGCTCACGGCCAGCCGCGGCAGCACGACGAGCGCGATGCGTCGCGGCGGCAAGGTGCGCCACGCGAGTCTCAGCCGGCCGGAGTCGATGCTCACGTCTGCGCCGTCGTCGCGCAGCGCGACCGGGCGGCCGCCCGACGCCGCGGGCAGCCAGCCGGCCAGTTCGGCCGCGGTGCAGCCCATCTCGCGCTCGAAGCGCGCCGGGTAGTCCGACTGCATGCGCGCGCCGCGCTCAGCCGCCGGCCACCGGCGGCCAGATCGCGAGCACGTCGCCGTCTTTCAGCATCGGCTCGTCGCGCTGCTCGGGCGGCACGTACACGCCGTTGACGAGCACCAGGTGCACGAGCTTGGGCGGCAGCTTGTAGGGCTCGACGACCTTCAGGATCGGCGTGCCGTCGGGCACTTCGAGCTGCACCTGGTTGCTGCCGCGCGCCTCGGGCGGCAGGTGCTGCGAAAGGCTGGCGTAGAGCTTGAGCGTGATGCGCATGCGGTCGATGGTGCCAGACGCGCAATGTCCCGGGGCCGCGCCGTGCCAACTCCGGCTCACGCCTTCACCAGCGCCCGCGCCTCCTGCGCCTGCGCGCGCGCGAGATAGGCCTCCATCAGCAGGGTCGGGTCGGCCAGCAGCCGGTCCTTCCACTCGCCCAGGCGCACCTGTCCCTCGACCAGCCCGCGCATCACGCCGACGTGCTCGGTCCAGCCGATGGAGTTGCAGCCGATCAGCCGGTCCTGCGCGAACTGCAGGCTCAGGTGCCGGCCCGCCGCGCGGTCGGTCAGCTCGACGTGCTGGCCGCCCGGCACGCCCTGCCAGTCGCCGAAGCTCGCCGACACGAGGCCCAGCGTGTCGAGCACGTTGATCTGGGTCACGCCCTTGAGCCGCGCCGGCTTGCCGGCCATGTTCATCGCGGCGACGTAGGCCTGGTCGGCGGCGTTGGGCTGGATCGCGCTCACGATGGTCTTGCTGCTGATCACGTCGAACGCCTCGGCGCAGTCGCCGGCCGCGTACACGCCCGGCACGTTGGTCTGCATGTGCTCGTCGGTCAGCACGCCGACCAGGCACCGGATGCCGGAGTTCTCGAGGAAGCCGATGTTGGGCCGCACGCCGGTGGCGTTGATCACGAGGTCGGCCTCGAGGTGCTGGCCGTTGGACAGCCTCACGCGCAGCGGCGCGTGCGTCTCGATGGCCTCGACGCGCGTGCCGGTGAACACGCGCACGCCCTTGCGCTCGCACCACTCCTTGATCATGCCGCCGGCCGTCGGGCCCATCATGCGCGGCACCATGCGGTCGCCCATCTCCACCACGGTGAGCTGCACGCCGCGCAGCGCCAGCGCCTCCATGATGATGCAGCCGATGAAGCCGGCGCCCATCTGCAGCACGCGCGCGCCCTTGCCGGCGAGGGCCATGATCGCGCGCGCGTCCTTCAGGGTCCAGCAGGTGTGCACGCCGGCGGAGTCGATGCCGGGGATCGGCGGCTTCATCGGACTGGAGCCCGTCGCGACGAGCAGGGTGTCGAAGCGCAGCACCTCGCCGTCGTCGAGCGCGACGGTGCGCGCGCCGACGTCGACCGCCTTCGCGCGCACGCCGCGCTTCACGTCGATGTTGAGCGACGTGTAGTGCCCCGGCGTGTGCCGCAGGTGCGTGCCGGGCTCGGCGATCTGGCCGGCCAGCAGGTACGGGATCGCCATGCGCGAGTAAGGCGCCTCGGGCTCGTCGCCGACGATGGTGATCGCGTCGTGCGGGGCCTGCTTGCGCAGGGTTTCGGCGGCGATCACGCCGGCCGGGCCGGCGCCCAGGATCACGTGGTGCTTCATGGTCGCGTCTCGTCAGGTGCTCGAAGGAATGCTCAGAAGAAGACAAGGCGGTCCGAGAACCGCCTTGCCGGGTCAGTGCGTCGCGGCGCTCTCAAGTCGATGTGGCTCCGCCACTCGACTTGAACCCCCTCGGGGGGCG
>CAZFET010000299.1:2916-4494 GCA_964517545.1 uncultured Burkholderiaceae bacterium | reverse complement strand
CCTGCAGCGCGACGACGGCGGCGCCGACATCTACCTGTCGCCGCAGGAGATGCGAGCGGCGCTGCATCGCGACCGCGTGCGCGTGCGCATCGTGCGCTACGACCGCAAGGGCCGTCCCGAGGGCCGCATCGTCGAGATCCTCGAGCGCCGCAAGTCGCCCATCATCGGCCGGCTGCTGCACGAAGGCGGCGTCTGGGTCGTCGCGCCCGAGGACAACCGCTACGGCCAGGACATCCTGATCCCGAAGAACGCGACGGCCAACGCCGCGGCGGGGCAGGTGGTCGCGGTCGAACTGACCGAGCCGCCGTCGATGTTCTCGCAGCCGGTCGGCCGCGTGACCGAGGTGCTCGGCGAGATCGACGACCCGGGCATGGAGATCGAGATCGCGGTGCGCAAGTACGAGGTGCCGCATCGCTTCTCGCCGGAGACGGTGGCGCAGACCGCGAAGCTGCCCGATGCCATCCGCCCGGCCGACCGCCGGCACCGCATCGACCTCACCGACGTGCCGCTGGTCACCATCGACGGCGAGGACGCACGCGACTTCGACGACGCCGTGTACGCCGAGCCGCACAAGTCCGGCCGCGGCAAGTCGGCCCTCGAGGGCTGGCGGCTCGTGGTCGCGATCGCCGACGTGAGCCACTACGTGAGGCCCGGCGAGCCGCTCGACGCCGACGCCTACGAGCGCGCCACGTCGGTGTACTTCCCGCGCCGCGTGATCCCGATGCTGCCCGAGAAGCTCAGCAACGGGCTGTGCTCGCTCAACCCCGACGAAGACCGCCTCGCGATGGTGTGCGACATGCTGGTCGATGCCGCGGGCGAGATCCGCGCGTACCAGTTCTACCCGGCCGTGATCCGCTCGCACGCGCGGCTCACCTACACCGAGGTGGCGGCCGTGCTCGCCAACACGCGCGGTCCCGAGGCGCAGCGCCGGCGCGAGCTGCTGCCGCACCTGCTGCACCTGCACGAGGTCTATCGCGCACTGCTCAAGCAGCGCGGCAAGCGCGGCGCGGTCGACTTCGAGACGACCGAGACGCAGATCGTGTGCGACGAGAACGGCCGCATCGAGAAGATCGTGCCGCGCCTGCGCAACGAGGCGCACCGGCTGATCGAGGAGTCGATGCTGGCGGCCAACGTGTGCGCAGCCGACTTCATCGAGCAGGCGAAGCATCCGTGCCTGTACCGCGTGCACGAAGGGCCCACGCCCGAGAAGCGCGCCGTGCTGCAGGCCTACCTGAAGGCGCTGGGCATCGGACTCGCGCTCGGCGACGAGCCGACGCCGGGCGACTACCAGGCGATCGCCGAGGCCACGAAGGACCGGCCCGACGCCGCCCAGATCCACATGATGCTGCTGCGCTCGATGCAGCAGGCGATCTACACGGCCGACAACAGCGGCCACTTCGGCCTCGCCTACCAGGCCTACACGCACTTCACGAGCCCGATCCGCCGCTATCCCGACCTGCTGGTGCACCGCGTGATCAAGGCGCTGCTGGCCGGCAAGCGCTACCACCTCAGCACCGGCGCGCTCGAGGAGACGGGCGCCGCCCGCCGCGGCGCGCGCGGTGGCAAGCCGCACCGCGA
>CAZFET010000299.1:2070-2869 GCA_964517545.1 uncultured Burkholderiaceae bacterium | reverse complement strand
CCACCCGACGGCCCTGGTCGCGCTGGGTTACGACGCCGACGAGGCCTCGCGCGACGTCGAGGCGTGGCTCAAGTGCCGCTACATGCGCGAGCACCTCGGCGAGGAGTTCGCCGGCGCCGTCAGCGCGGTCACGCCGTTCGGCCTGTTCGTCACGCTGGACGAGCTGTACGTCGAAGGCCTCGTGCACATCACCGAGCTCGGCGGCGAGTACTACCGCTTCGACGAGCTGCGCCAGGAACTGCGCGGCGAGCGGACCGGCGTGCGCTACGCGGTGGGCACGCGCGTGCGCGTGCAGGTCAGCCGCGTCGACCTCGACGGCCGCAAGATCGACTTCCGCATGGTCCGCGAGCACGACGAGCAGCGCCTGCTCGGGCGCGGACGGCGCGACCGCCCGGTCGAGGGCAAGGCAGAGGACGAGCTGACCGCCGTGCGCCAGGCCGATCGCGAGCTGAAGGCCGCGGCACGCAAGCGGGGCCCGGCCGGATCGACCGCCACCCGAGGTGCGCGCAAGACGGGCTCGGCGGCCAAGACGCCGCGCGGCAAGCGGCGCTGAACCGCCGCGGCGCTGCGCGGGGCTGCGCTTCGACCTGCGTCGATCGGGCCCGGACGGTCCTGTCGAGCTCTCCTCAGCCCGAACGGTGACCGAGTTCAACCCGAGCGGTGATCGACTCGTCGTCGAATCCGGAATGCTCGTCAGCCACCGAGCGCCAGCATCGCCTCGATCAGGTTCGACGCGCGCAAGGGTGACACACCCGCCGCATCGGCGGCCGCGTGGACGGCGTGCTGGAAAGAGCCTGGC
>CAZFET010000299.1:0-2060 GCA_964517545.1 uncultured Burkholderiaceae bacterium | reverse complement strand
GCCGCGCGGTGACGCCATGCCGCCGACAGCGCTGCGCGCAACGCGCCCTCTAGCCCGTCGGCGCCCGACGCGGCCCAGGTGCCACCCAGCCAGCCGGCCAGCACGTCGCCCGTGCCGGGCGAGGCGAGCGATGCATTGCCGGTCGGGTTGACGTGCGGCGTGCGGCCCGGCGCGGCGATCACGCTGCCCGAGCCCTTGAGCAGCACCACGCAGCGCAGGTCGTCGGCCAGGCGTTGCGCGTGCGCGAGGCGGTCGGCCTGCACGTCGCGCGTGCCGACGCCGAGCAGCCGCGCCGCTTCGAGCGGATGCGGCGTGAGCACCGTCGCGCGTTCGGCGCGGCCGTGGGCGCTGCGCGCGCGCAGCCGGTCGCGCAGCGCGCGCTCGGAGGCGATCGCGTTGAGCGCGTCGGCGTCGAGCACGAGCCGCGCCGCGTGGTGCATCACGGGATCGAGCACGTCGCGCACGGCCTCGCCGCCGCCGCAGCCGCACACCACGGTGGCGCCGGCCAGCGCGCGCGGATCGAGCGCGCGGTCGAGCGCGCGATGCATCAGCTCGGGCCGCGACGGGTCGATCGCCGCGTCGGCACTCGGGTCGAGCGGGCACAGGTACACGCGCCCGCCGCCGGCCGCGAGCGCCGCGTGCGCCGCGAGCCGCGCCGCGCCGGCCATGCCCGCGGCGCCGCCGACGACCGTCACGTCGCCGAAGCTGCCCTTGTGCTGGGTGTGTCGTCGCGCTGGGTACGCCGCGTCGCTCGCGCCGCTCAGCCACGCGCTGGCAGGCGCGGACTGCGCATCGACCTGCAGCGGCGCGTGCCACACCGTGCCCGCCGCATCGCGGCCCTGCGCGGTGAACAGCCCCGGCTTGACGGTGAGGAAGGTGATCGTGTGATGCGCCTGCACGCACGCGCCCGGCGCGTGCCCCGTGTCGGCCGCGAGGCCGGTGGGCACGTCGACGGCCAGGCGCAGCGCCGGCAGCCCGTTGAACAGCGCTACCGCAGCGGCGATCGCGCCTTCGGGCGCGCGGTTCGCGCCGATGCCGAGCAGCGCGTCGATGGCCAGCTCGACGCGCTCGTGCGGCGCGAGGTCGGGGCCGATGGGCACGCCGGCGGCGCGCGCCCGCGCGAGCGCGTCGGCCGCGTCGGCACTCAGGCGGGACTCGTCGGCCAGCAGCTGCACGCGCACGTCGCGGCCGAGCCGATGCAGGTGCGTGGCCGCCACCAGCCCGTCGCCGCCGTTGTGGCCGGGCCCGGCGGCGACCCACACGCGGCGCGCGTGCGGCGCGAGCGCCACCGCGAGCCGGGCGGTGGCCTCGCCGGCGCGACGCATCAGCGCATGCGGCTCGCTGCCGGCCAGCGCCGCGGCCTCGATGCGGCGCGTCGCGGCCACGTCGTGCAGCGCGATGCGATCGCGCATGCCGGACACGCGATGCACGGGGTTTGCCGGGTTGGACATGGGAGGTCATTGTGGTCCACTGCCGGCTCGCCCTTCCACCGTTCCGAGGAGCCTCGACGATGATCAAACGCTGGATCACCCTGGCCGCGCTGTCGGTCGCGGTCGCCGGCGCCGCGCAGGCGCAGCAGTTCTTCCGCATCGGCACCGGCGGCACGGCCGGCACGTACTACCCCGTGGGCGGCATGATCGCCAACGCGGTGTCGCAGCCGGGCAAGATCGTCGTCACCGCGCAGGCGAGCAACGGCTCGGTGGCCAACGTGAACGGCATCGCCGGCGGCGCGCTCGAGTCGGGCTTCTCGCAGGCCGACGTGGCGACCTGGGCGCAGACGGGCACGGGCATCTTCGAGGGCAAGCCGCACGTGCCGGGCCTGCGGCTGATCGCCAACCTGTACCCCGAGAGCGTGCACATCGTCGTGCGCAAGGGCCTGGGCGTGAAGACGCCGGCCGACCTGAAGGGCAAGCGCGTCGCGCTCGACGAGCCGGGCTCGGGCACCCTGATCAACGCCCGCATCATCCTCGCGGCCTACGGCGTGAAGGAGTCGGACATCAAGCCCGAGTACATCAAGCCCAACCAGGCGGGCGACAAGATGAAGGACGGCTCGCTCGACG
>CAZFET010000298.1:0-4500 GCA_964517545.1 uncultured Burkholderiaceae bacterium | reverse complement strand
CTGAGGGTGCGCATCGGCGGCTGCGGCGACAGGGTGCTCGAGCGCATCGGCGGCGTGCCGCAGAGCATCCCGGGCGGCGAGATCTACCAGGCGCTGGAGAAGGGCACGATCGATGCCACCGAGTGGGTCGGGCCCTACGACGACCAGAAGCTCGGCTTCAACAAGGTCGCGAAGAACTACTACTACCCCGGCTGGTGGGAGGGCGGCCCGCAGCTCTCGCTGTACGTCAACAACAAGGCCTGGGCGGCGCTGTCGGCCGAGCAGAAGGCGATCGTCGAGAACGCCGCGGCGCACGCCCACGTGGTGATGCAGGCGCGCTACGACGCGAAGAACCCGGCGGCGCTCAAGCAGCTGGTGGCCGACGGCACCAAGCTGTTCCGCTTCCCGAAGGACGTGATGGACGCAGCCTTCAAGGAGGCGATGGCGCTGTACGACGAGCTGAACAAGACCAACCCGGCCTGGAAGAAGATCTACGAGGACTACGCCGTCTTCCGTCGCGACCAGAACCTGATGTTCCGGTTCGCCGAGGGCGGTTTCGACAGCTTCATGCAGCAGCAGAAGCTCTGACGTCGCGGCCGGCCCCGGCCGGCCGCGGGCCGTCTTCCCCGCACTCCCGAACGAACGCCTGAACGAAGAACCCCTCGAGGCCGCGAGGCCCGAGGGGTTCTTTCTCGTCGGGGCGGGAGCGCCGGCGCAGCGGCTACTTCTTCTGGCCCTTGTCCTGCTCGAGCGCGCGGCGCACGGCCTCCATGTCGTCGTTCGCGGCCGGCGCCTGCGCGCCGCCGTCCGACGCGGCGCCGCCGCCCGGTGCGCTCGCCCCGCCGGGCGGGCCGAACAGCTCGTTGACGTTGATCTCCTTCTTCGGCTCTTCGGGCTGGGCCTCGATCTGGATGTTGGTGGTGTCGAGGTCGGCCTTCTTGCCCAGGCCGCCCGAGACGAGCTGCGGGAAGGCGATGATCAGGCCGACCATGATCACCTGGATCACCACGAACGGCACCGCGCCCCAGTAGATCTGCCCGGTCGTCACCTTGGCGACCGGCTTCTTCGTGATGCGGTCGACGTAGTCCTCGTGCGGCGCCACGCTGCGCAGGTAGAACAGCGCGAAGCCGAACGGCGGATGCATGAACGAGGTCTGCATGTTCACCGCCATCAGCACGCCGAACCACACGAGGTCGATGCCGAGCTTCTCGGCCACCGGGCCGAGCAGCGGCACCACGATGAAGGCGAGCTCGAAGAAGTCGAGGAAGAACGCCAGCAGGAAGATGAGGATGTTGACGACGATCAGGAAGCCGAGCTGCCCGCCCGGCAGGCTGGTCATCAGGTGCTCGACCCACTTCGGCCCGTCGACGGCCTGGAACGACAGGCTGAACACGGTCGAGCCGATCAGGATGAACAGCACGAAGCACGACAGCTTCATCGTCGTGTCCATCGCCTGCTTCATCAGCGAGAGGCTGAGGCGACGGCGCGCGATGGCCATGACCAGCGCACCCACGGCGCCCATCGCGCCGCCTTCGGTGGGCGTCGCCACGCCGAGGAAGATGGTGCCCAGCACGAGGAAGATCAGCGCCAGCGGCGGGATCAGCACGAAGGTCACGCGCTCGGCCATGCGCGACAGCAGGTTGAGCTTCAGCACGCGGTTGACCACCGCGAGCACGAAGGCGATGCCGACGCCCACGCACATCGACAGCACGATGTTCACGTCGGTGGCCATCGTGGACGGCCGCGTCTGCGAGAACAGGATCGCCAGGCCGACCGACGCGACGAACAGCACGCCCAGCGAGCGCAGGCCGGCCGAGCCGTCGTCTTCGCGGATGGTGCGTGCCTCGGCCGGCAGCGCCGGCGCCCACTGCGGGCGCCACAAGGTGACGATGAGCACGTAGCCCGCGTACAGCGCGGTCAGCACGAAGCCGGGGATGAAGGCGCCCTTGTACAGGTCGCCCACGCTGCGCCCGAGCTGGTCGGCCAGCACGATGAGCACCAGCGACGGCGGGATGATCTGCGCCAGGGTGCCCGACGCGGCGATCGTGCCGGTGGCCAGGCGCCGGTCGTAGCCGTAGCGCAGCATGATCGGCAGCGAGATCAGGCCCATCGAGATGACCGAGGCGGCGACGACGCCGGTGGTCGCGGCCAGCATCGCGCCGACCAAGATCACCGCGTACGCGAGGCCGCCGCGGATCGGGCCGAACAGCTGGCCGATGGTGTCGAGCAGGTCCTCGGCCATGCCGGAGCGCTCGAGGATCAGCCCCATGAAGGTGAAGAACGGAATCGCGAGCAGCGTGTCGTTGCTCATGATCCCGAAGATGCGCAGCGGCAGCGCCTGCATCAGGCTGGCGGGCAGCAGGCCGAGCTCGATGCCGATGAAGCCGAACAGCAGGCCGCATGCGGCCAGCGAGAACGCCACCGAGAAGCCCATCAGCAGGAAGACGATGAGCCCGACGAACATGATCGGCGCCATGTTGGCGCCCAGGAACTCGATCATTTGCGCACTCCCTCACCCTGGTGCGCGAGGATCTCCGCGGCCAGTTCCTCCTCGGGGGTCTTGCCGCGCGTGGCCTTCTTCGCCGGGTCGTCGGCCAGGCCCTTGAGGAAGGCGACCCGCTTGATGACCTCGGACACGCCTTGCAGTCCGAGCAGCGCGAAGCCGATCGGGATCAGCGCGTACACCGGCCAGCGGATCAGGCCGCCGGCGTTCGACGACATCTCCTTGGTCTCGTAGGCGCGCACCAGCAGCGGCCAGATCAGGTCGATCACGACCACCACGAAGGGCAGCAGGAACACGAGCAGCCCGAAGAGCTCGACCTTCACCTGGGTGCGCCGCGAGAAGCGCCCGAGCACCACGTCGATCTTCACGTGTTCCTGGCGCAGCAGGGTGTAGCCCGCCGCGAGCAGGAACACCGCCGCGAACAGGTACCACTGGATCTCGAGCCAGGCGTTCGAGCTCGTGTCGAACACCTTGCGGACGGCGGCGTTGCCGGCGCTGATGAGCACCGCCGCGAGGACGAGCCACGCCAGCCAGCGGCCGACGAACTCGTTGAGCGCGTCGATCAGACGCGACAGCTTCAACAGGATGGACACGATTCCCCCGCACTGGATGTGGCGACCGTGGCGGCTCTGTCGCTCGTGGCGGCGCGCCGCATCTTGCCTCCCGGGCACCGGACGTTCGGCGGCGGATTTTAGGGACGCGCGCGCCGCGCCCCGCGCAGTGTTTCCCCGGCTACCGCAGCGCGCGGACGGGACGCTCAGCGCTGCCGCGTCTGCGTGGCCGCGACGAACAAGCGCGTCGAGCGCGCGCCGCTGCGGCAGAACGCGAGGATCGGGCGCGGCAACGCCTCCAGCAGCTCGGCGAAGCGCTCGATCTGCTCGGGCGTCTGCACCGCCGAGTCGACGGGCAGGAACGCGTACTCGAGCCCGGCGGCACGCGCGGCCGCCTCGATCTCGGCGTTCGTGGGCTGGTCGGGGCCGCCCTCGTAGTCGGGGCGGTTGTTCACGACGCTGCGGAATCCGGCGCGCGCGACGTCGGCCATGACCTCGGCGCTCAGCTGCGGCGCGACGCACACGTCCGGTGCGACCTGTCGGATCGGGATGCCGTTGCTCATGCCGGGCAGCTTACTTCGAGAGCGCGGCCTTCACCGCCGACGACACTGCGGCCATGTCGGCCTTGCCGGCCAGGCGCGACTTGGCCGCGCCCATCACCTTGCCCATGTCGCCCGGACCGCCGGCCCCGAGCTCGGCGACGAGCTTGGCCACCTCGGCGGCGATCTCGTCGGCGCTCATCCGCGCCGGCAGATAGGCCTCGAGCACCGCGGCCTCGGCCGACTCCTTGTCGGCCAGATCGGTGCGTCCGGCCTGCTGGAACGCCGCGATCGAGTCGCGGCGCTGCTTCAGCAGCTTGTCGACGACGCCGACCACCTGCGCGTCGTCCAGCGCGATGCGCTCGTCGACCTCCTTCTGCTTGATCGCCGCCAGCAGCATGCGGATGGCCGACAGCCGCGCGGCGTCCTTGGCGCGCATCGCGGCCTTCATGTCCTCGGTGATGCGGTCCTTCAGGGTGCTCATCGTGTCCTCGCTGGAAACGAACAAGCCCGCGACGGCTTCCCGCGCGGGCTTGGGTCTTGCGGCCGGATGTGGCGGAGCCGGATCAGTACAGCTTCTTGGGCAGCTGCATCGAGCGCACGCGCTTGAAGTGGCGCTTCACGGCGGCGGCCTTCTTGCGCTTGCGTTCGGCGGTCGGCTTCTCGTAGAACTCGCGTGCGCGCAGTTCGGTCAGCAGCCCCAGCTTCTCGATCGTGCGCTTGAAGCGGCGCAGTGCAACGTCGAACGGCTCGTTTTCCTTGACGCGAATCGTGGTCATGTAGCAGGTAGGTCTGGCCAGCAAAGACGGCGATTATAGCCACGCGCCGGGCCGGTCGCGATGCGGCCCCCGCACGGGCCGGTCGCGCGATGCGGCCCCTTCACGGGCAGGTCGCGCGGTGCGACCCCCCCCCGGGCCGCCGGTGCCAG
>CAZFET010000297.1:0-4543 GCA_964517545.1 uncultured Burkholderiaceae bacterium | reverse complement strand
CCGGCGCATCACGGTCAATCTCGCGCCGGCCGATCTGCCCAAGGAATCGGGCCGCTTCGACCTGCCGATCGCGCTGGGCCTGCTCGCCGCCAGCGGCCAGCTCGATGCCGCACGGCTCGACGGCTACGAGTTCGCTGGCGAGCTGTCGCTGGCCGGCGACCTGCGCCCGGTGCGCGGCGCGCTGGCGCTGGGCCTCGCGCTGCGGCGCGCCGGCACGCACCGCACCCTGGTGCTGCCGCGCGAGAGTGCGCGCGAGGCGGCGTGGGTCGACGGCTTGTCGCTGCGCGAGGCGGCACACCTGACCGAGGTGGTGGCGGCGCTGCGGGCCGACGACGCTTCGCCGCCCGACGTGGCGCTGCGCGCGCCGCCGCGTCCGGTGCCGCTCGGCGCGGACAGCCTGCCCGACCTGCGCGACGTCAAGGGCCAGGCCGCGGCCAAGCGCGCGATCGAGGTCGCCGCCGCGGGCGGCCACAGCCTGCTGATGGTGGGCCCGCCGGGCAGCGGCAAGTCGATGCTCGCGCAGCGCCTGGCCTCGGTCATGCCGCCGCTGGCGCCCGACGAGGCTCTGGAGTCGGCCGCGGTGCTCAGCCTGGCCGGCGCGTTCGACGCGCAGCGCTGGGGACGACGCGCCTTCCGCGCGCCGCACCACAGCGCCTCGGGCCCGGCACTGGTGGGCGGCGGCGCGCCGCCGCGGCCGGGCGAGATCTCGCTCGCGCATCACGGCGTGCTCTTCCTCGACGAGCTGCCCGAGTTCCCGCGCCACGCGCTGGAGTCGCTGCGCGAGCCGCTCGAAAGCGGCCGCATCGTGATCGCCCGCGCCGCGCGCAGCGCCGAGTTCCCGGCGCGCTTCCAGCTCGTCGCGGCGATGAACCCCTGCCCGTGCGGCCACTGGGGCAGCCCGTTGCGCGCGTGCCGCTGCACGCCCGATGCGATCGCGCGCTACCAGGGGCGGCTGAGCGGTCCGCTGCTCGACCGCGTGGACCTGCAGGTCGAAGTGCCGGCCGTGCCGCCGGAGCAGCTCGCGGCGCTGCCCGACGGTGAAGCGAGCGCGGTGGTCGCGGCGCGCGTGCAGCGCGCACGCGCCGCGGCGCTGCAGCGCCAGGGCATGTCGAACGCGCGGCTCGAAGGCGACGCGCTCGACGCGCACACGGCGCTCGACCCGGCCGCCTCGCGCTTTCTGCAATCGGCCGCGGCGCGACTGGGCTGGTCGGCGCGCAGCTATCACCGCGTGCTGCGCGTCGCGCGCAGCGTGGCCGACCTGTCCGGCGCCGCGCGCATCGACACCGCGCACCTGGCCGAGGCCATCCAGTACCGGCGCGTGCTGCTCGCGCAGTGGCCACGCGGGCGCGCCATCGCGGCCGCGCGCCACCGCGCGGGTAATCCCTTACCGCTTCGGGGGGTGCCGGCGCCGCGGGCGCGCGGACGAGAATCCCGCCCGCACAAGAACAACGTCTGGGAGGACGCTCGTGTCGAGAGAGCAGACCGCGGCTGCGGCCGGCGAGGGAATCGCCGCGCGCGCGCCACACCACGCCGATCCCGCTCGCGCCGCCGAGCCGGCCCGCCCGCCGGGCGATGTCACGCCGCCTCCGGGCGATGGCGCATCGCCGGGCGATGCCGCCGCCTCCGCCCCGCCACCGCCCGATCCGCTCGGCGCGCTGTGCATCGTCGCGCGGCTGCATCACGTGGCGGCCGAGCCCGCGTCGTTGCGCCACCGGCTCGGCCGCGCGGCCAGCGATCCGATCGACGCCGACGACCTTCGGCTGGCCGCGAAGCAGCTCGGGCTGAAGGCGCGTGAGAGTTCGTCCAGCGTCGAGCGACTGCCGCTGGTGCCGCTGCCCGCGCTGGCGCGGCTGCACGACGGCCGCTGGGTGGTGCTGGCGCAGTGCGACGGCCAGCGCGTGCTGTGGCAGGACGCCGCCGCGCCGCCGTGCATCGAGCCGCTGGCCGAGTTCGGCGCGCGCTGGAGCGGCCGGCTGCTGCTGGTGGCCAGCCGCGCCAGCCTGGCGGGCGAGCTGGCGAAGTTCGACTTCGGCTGGTTCGTGCCCAGCCTCGTGCGCTATCGGCGGCTGCTCGGCGAGGTGCTGCTGATCAGCCTGTTCCTGCAGCTGTTCGCGCTGGTCAGCCCGCTGTTCTTCCAGGTGGTGATGGACAAGGTGCTGGTGCACCGCGGGCTGAGCACCCTGGACGTGCTGGCGCTCGGGCTGCTGGTGGTGATGCTGTTCGAGAGCCTGCTGTCGGCGCTGCGCACCTACGTGTTCAGCCACACCACGAGCCGCATCGACGTGGAGCTCGGCTCGCGGCTGTTCCGCCATCTGCTGGCGCTGCCGCTGGCGTACTTCCAGGCGCGGCGCGTGGGCGACTCGGTCGCGCGCGTGCGCGAGCTCGAGAACATCCGCGCCTTCCTGACCGGCAACGCGCTCACCTTGCTGCTCGACGTGCTGTTCTCGGTGGTGTTCGTCGCGGTGATGTTCGCCTACAGCGTGCCGCTCACGCTCATCGTGCTGGCCAGCGTGCCGCTGTACGTCGCCATCAGCCTCGCGGTGGTGCCGCTGCTGCGCCGCCGGCTCGACGAGAAGTTCGCGCGCGGCGCCGAGAACCAGGCGCTGCTGGTCGAGGCCGTCACCGGCGTGCAGACCGTGAAGGCCGGCGCGCTCGAGCCGCAGCTCGCGCGACGCTGGGACGACCAGCTCGCCGCGTACGTGTCGGCCGGCTTTCGCACCGGCGTGCTGGCCGGCGTGGCGCACGAAGGCGTGGGGCTGGTCGGCAAGCTCGTCAGCGTGGCCACCTTGTGGTACGGCGCGCACCTGGTGATGGACCAGGCGATGCCGGTCGGCATGTTCGTCGCGGTCAACATGTTCGCGCAGCGCGTGGCGCAGCTGGTGATGCGCATCGCGCAGATGTGGACCGACTTCCAGCAGACCGGCATCTCGATGGCGCGGCTGGCCGACATCCTGAACACGCCCACCGAACTGCCCGCGCCGTCGGCGCCGGCGCTGCCGCGGCTGCGCGGGCGCATCACGCTCGACGGCGTGAGCTTTCGCTACCGGCCCGAGACGCGCCCGGTGCTGCGCGAGCTGAACCTCGACATCGCCGCCGGCGAGGTGATCGGCATCGTCGGCCGGTCGGGCTCGGGCAAGAGCACCCTGACCAAGCTCGTGCAGCGGCTGTACGTGCCCGAGCAGGGCCGGGTGCTGGTCGACGGCCACGACATCGCCGCCGCCGACGCGGCGCAACTGCGGCGGCAGATCGGCGTGGTGCTGCAGGAGAACTTCCTGTTCAACCGCAGCGTGCGCGAGAACATCGCGCTCGCCGATCCGGCCGCGCCGATCGAGGCGGTGATGCGCGCGGCGCAGCTGGCCGGCGCGCACGAGTTCGTGAGCGAGCTGCCCGAGGGCTACGACACCGTGGTCGGCGAACAGGGCACGAGCCTGTCGGGCGGACAGCGCCAGCGCATCGCGATCGCGCGCGCGCTGCTCATCGACCCGCGCATCCTGATCTTCGACGAGGCGACCAGCGCGCTCGACGTCGAGAGCGAGGCGGTGATCCAGCGCCACATGGGCGCCATCGCGCGCGGCCGCACGGTGATCGTCATCGCGCACCGGCTGTCGGCGGTGCGGCACGCGCACCGCATCGTGGTGCTCGACCAGGGGCGCATCGTCGAGAGCGGGCCGCACGACGCGCTGCTGCGCGCGGGCGGCGCGTACGCGCGCATGTGGTCGATGCAAGGCGGCGCGCCGCCGGCGATCGCCGCTGTGACGGCTGGCGGGCCGGCACGGTCGGCCGCGCCGGCGGACGCGAAAGCGCCGCGGTCCGGTGCGCCGTCCGGTGCGCCGTCAGACAAGCCGTCCGATGTGCCGTCCGATGTGCCGTCCGACGCACCGTCCGGCGACCCGCCGGCACGCACCCGCGAGGAGCCGCGCCCATGAGCGCCGAATCGAGCCGCACGGCCGGCGCACCGACGGCGGGTACCACGCAGGCTACCGCCGCGCCCGACGCCACCCCCGCTGCCGCGTCCGGCGCCGCGCCGCCGCGTCACCCGGCGCTCGAACTCGTCGCGCGCTATCGCGCCATCTTCCGCGCCGCGTGGGCGGCACGGCACGAGCTGGCCGGCCCCGCGCGGCTGGCCGACGAGCGCGCCTTCCTGCCGGCCGCGCTGTCGCTGCAGCAGACGCCGCCGCATCCCGCGCCGCGCCGCACGGCGCTGGCGTTGTGCGCGCTGTTCGCCATCGCGCTGGCGTGGAGCATCGTCGGCGAGGTCGACGTCGTCGCGGTCGCCCCCGGCCGCGTGGTCGTGCGCGAAGGCACGAAGCTCGTGCAGCCGATCGAGACCGCGGTGGTGCGCGCGATCCGCGTTCGCGACGGCGACCGCGTGCGCGCCGGTCAGGTGCTGGTGGAGCTCGACGCCACCGCCGCCAGCGCCGACCGCGCGAGCGTGGCCGAGCAGCTGGCGGGCGCCGAGGACGAGGCGGCGCGCGCGCGCACCTTGCTCGCCGCGCTGGACGGCGGCGGCCTGCGCGCCGACTTGCTCCCGGCGCGAAGCGCC
>CAZFET010000296.1:3495-4572 GCA_964517545.1 uncultured Burkholderiaceae bacterium | reverse complement strand
GCCCGCCCCCCGCGGGGGTTCAAGTCGAGTGGCGGAGCCACATCGACTTGAGAGTCCGAATCGCGCGGCCGGCGCTCAGCGCGAGCCCTGCTCGCGCACCCAGCGATGCCCGGCCGCGAGCTTGTGCAGCCCGGCGAAGTCGCGCACGCCCTGCTTCGCCGCGGCGGGCAGCAGCGCCAGCAGCAGCTCGGCCGTGGCCAGGGTGTCGGCCGCGGCCTGGTGGCGCGCGGCGCACGCGATGCAGAAGCGCGCCATCCACTCGTCGAGCGACTTCGCTGCCGGCGGCGGCTGGCTCGCCACCGCCACCTGCTCCACGTCGAGCCACGCGTTGCGCGGCGCGCGGCCCAGCGCGGCGCGGCTCGCGCGCTCGATCAGCGCGCGGTCGAAGCCGGCGTGAAAGCCGATCAGCGGCGCGTCGCCGACGAAGCGCTCGAAGGCGGCGAGCGCCTCGGCGGCCGGCACGCCCGCGGCCTGCGCCCCGACCCCGATGCCGTGCACCAGGATGTTGGGCTTGTCGGGCGTGCCGGCCGGCTCGTGCCGGATCACGACCTCGAAGCTGTCGTCGAGGTCGATGCGCAGCCTCAGGCCGTCGGCCGCGGCGTCGGCGCGCACGCCGATCGCGGCGATCGCGAGCAGCCGGTCGTGCCACGGGTCGAGCCCGCTCGACTCCACGTCGAGCACCACCCAGCGCGTGGGCGACGGCGCCTTGCGCCACCAGCGGGCCAGCAGCTCCATCAGCGCAGGTAGTCGAGTTCGAGCCGCTGCTGCAGCCGTCGCGCGACGCGCAGCGACTCCTTCAGCATGCGCCGGTCGATGTCCGACAGCGACGCGAGCGCGACGCGGTTGGGCGCATCGGCCGACGCCGCGTCCTGCTGCACGCGCAGCCGCAGCATCTGCAGGAACTCGAACGCGCCGACCCACGATTCGCTCTCGGCCGCGGGTGCGTGCAGCGCCGTGCCCGCGGCCAGCAGCCGCTCGCGCGTGCCGGTCGCGGCGATGCCGTGCGCGAGCGCGTAGATGCGCGCCACGTCGACGAACAGCGCCGTGCCCTGCAGCTTGAGGTCGATGCCGCCGTGC
>CAZFET010000296.1:2657-3485 GCA_964517545.1 uncultured Burkholderiaceae bacterium | reverse complement strand
TCAGCGGCGGCTTCTGGCGCAGCGCGTTCTCGGCGAGCTGCCGCGCGAAGCGCGGCACGCCGCGCGCGCGCCCGGTGACGTGGTCGCGCAGCGCCTGGCCGAGCGACTCGGCGCCGGCCAGCGGCCGCAGGTCGAAGAAGATGCTCGCGGCCAGCAGGTCCTCCGGCGCGCCGCGGTCGATCCATTGGTCGAAGCGCTCGTACCACTCGGCCGACGAGCGGCAGCACGCCGGCTGGCCGGCCATGATGCCGCCCTTGCACAGCGGATAGCCGCAGGCATCGAGCGCCGCGTTGACCGCCGCGCCGAGCGCCAGCCAGCGCGGCCGGTCGCGCTCGGGGTCGTCGCTGTCGAAGACGATGCCGTTGTCCTGGTCGGTGGCGATCGTCTGTTCGCCGCGGCCCTCGGAGCCGAAGGCGAGCCAGCACGCCTGCGCGAGATCGGCGCCGTGCTCGCGCGCGAGCAGCTCCACCAGCCGGCGCGCGAGGGCGTCGTTCAGGTGGCTCACCAGCGCCGTCAGCGACCGCGCGCTCACGCCCTGCGCCTGCAGGTGCCGGGCGAAACGGCGGATGTCCGGCGCGAGCCGCCGCAGCGCGTCGACGTCGGGGGCGTGGCGCAGCTCGCCGCCGATCTGCTTGAGCGACATCCGCTGCAGCGCGAACAGATCGCGCTCGGAGACGATGTTGACGAGCCGCCCGGCCTCGTCGGTCACGGGCACGTGGCGGATGCCGTGGCGCGACATCAGCAGCGCGGCGTCCTCGGCCGTGTGCGACGTGCGGAGCACCTGCACCGGCGCGCTCATCAGGCGCGAGATCGGCGTGTCCAGCGGCA
>CAZFET010000296.1:0-2647 GCA_964517545.1 uncultured Burkholderiaceae bacterium | reverse complement strand
GTCGTGCCGCGTGAAGATGCCGGCCACCGCGCCGTCGGCGCCGACCACCAGCACCGAGCCGATGCGGCGCTCGTGCATCGTCTTCAGCGCGTCGCCCACCGGCGTGTCGGGCGCCACCGCGAACGGCGTCTTGCGCGGCAGGGTCTCGAGCCGCGCCTCCAGCGACTGCCCGGCCAGCGCGCTGCTGGTGGCGTCGGCCTGCAAGGCGCGGCGCGACAGCTCCATGTACTGCCGCACGCGCGCGGCCAGCAGGTCGGCGAAGGCCGGTTCGCGGCCGGCGATGCGGTGCACCGCATCGGCCTCCACGCGCAGGCAGAACACGTCGCCCTCGGCGTGATAGGTCGCCATCACCGGCCGGCGCCCGACCAGCGCGCCCACCGGGAAGAGATCGCCGGCCTCGTACTCGAACGCGGTCGCGCGATCGTCGCCGCGCCGGCCGACCACCGAGCCCTGGCGCACGTACAGCAGGTGCGCCACCGGCCCGTCGGCCGGCGACAGGATGCGCTCGCCCGGCGCGAAGTACCACTCCTCGGCCGCCTCGACGAACGCGTCGACGCCCTCGGCCGACATCTGCGAGAACGGCGCATGCCGCTGCAGCTCCCGGCGCAGGTTCGCGACGAGGCTGGGCGACGGGGTCATGGGCCGGCGCGCGAGCCGATCACGACGACGCCGCGCGCAGCGGCGGCGCCACACCGGGCACGTGCGGCGGCAGGCTGGGCGGCTCGGCCGGCGGGTCGGGCGACAGCGCGGGCGGCGCGGCCATCGCCGGCGTGGGCACGACCGGCGCCAGGTTCGCGGCGGCCGGCGCGGCCGATCCGGCCGCCGGCAAGGTGCCCGTGGCCGCCGGTGCCGGCGGCGGCAGCTCGAGGTTCACGCTCGGCGCGCCGTCGCGCGGCCCCAGCGCGGCGCCGCGCTGATGCACCGACAGCAGCACCAGCGACGAGTCGACCGCAGCGCCGATGCGGTACGGCTTGGCCGGTTTGCCCTCGACCGAGATGAGCGCCAGACCTTCGTTCGGCGCGTCGCCGCGCGGCGCCACCACGCCGAGCAGCTTGAACTGCGAACCCGTGGCGACGGGCACGGCCGCCGCGGGCGCCGCCGGATCGCCTTCGCGGCCGAACAGCCGAGCGAGGTCGCCGCGCATCGCGCCGGCGCCCGCGGCAGCCACCGCGTGCGGCGGCACCGGCCGCGGGCTCGCGGCCAGCCGCAGCACCCAGAACACCACGCTCGCCGCGACGGCGGCCCAGATCACGAATGCGAACAGTCGCGCGGCCATGGCCCATTATGATCGACGGCCTCCGCGGAAACGGCGCTCGCCGATCGACCCACATGCAACTTCCGCAACGCCTGCGCCACGCGCGCGGCTTCACCCTGATCGAGCTGATGGTGGTGCTCGTCATCATCGGCGTGCTCGCCGCGCTGATCGTGCCCAACGTGATCAACCGCGCCGACGAGGCGCGCGTCACCGCGGCGCGCACCGACGTGAACAACCTGATGCAGGCGCTCAAGCTGTACCGGCTCGACAACCAGCGCGACCCGACGGCCGAACAGGGCCTCGAGGCCCTGGTGCGCAAGCCCACCGCGGGACCGCCGCCGCCGAACTGGAAGCCGTACCTCGAGAAGCTGCCCAACGACCCCTGGGGCCGGCCTTACCAGTACGTCAATCCGGGCGTGAAGGGGGAGATCGATGTCTTCAGCTTCGGCGCCGACGGCCAGGCCGGCGGCGAGGGCAACGACGCCGACGTCGGCTCCTGGCAGTAGCGCCATGCGCCGCCGCCGCACGCGCGCACCGCGCGCGGCGCGCGGCTTCACGTTGATCGAGCTGCTCGTCGTCGTGGCGCTGATCGCGCTGGGCGCGGCGGTCACCAGCCTCGCGCTGCGCGACCCCGCCACGACCCGTCTAGAGCGCGAGGCCGAGCGCCTGGTCGCCTTGCTCGAAGCCGCGCGCGCCGAGTCGCGCGCCAGCGGCGTGGCCGCGCGCTGGGAGCCGCGCGACGACGGCTTTCGCTTCGCCGGCCTGCCCGAACAGCTCGGCCTGCCCGGCGGCTGGCTGGGCGACGGCGTGAGCGCCGAGGTGGTGGGCGCACGCGCCGTGCCGCTCGGCCCGGAGCCGGTGATCGGCGCGCAGCGCATCGTGCTGCGGCTCGACGGCCGCAGTGCCGTGGTCGAGACCGACGGGCTCGCGCCGTTCGCGGTGGTCGAGGCCGGCGCGGAGCCTGCGCGATGACCGCCCCGCGCATGGCACGCGCCGGCGGCTTCACCCTGATCGAGGTGCTGGTCGCGCTGTCGATCGTGGCCGTCGCGCTGGCCACCGGCATCAAGGCGGCCGGCGCGGTGACCGACAACGCGCAGCGGCTGGCCGACCTCACCGCCGCCCAGTGGTGCGCCGACAACCAGCTCACCGCGCTGAAGCTCTCGCGGCAGTTCCCGCCGGTGGGCGACAGCGACTTCGGCTGCGAGCAGCTCGGCCGCCGCTACCAGGGCCGGCTCGTCACGCGCCCGACGCCCAACCCGAACTTCCGCCGCGTCGACGCGCGCGTGTCCGACGACGCCGGGCGGCCGGTGGTCACCCTGTCGACGGTGCTGCCGAGGGACGGATGACGCGCCCGTCCCCCGCCCGTCGCGCCCGCGGCTTCACCTTGGGGGA
>CAZFET010000295.1:797-4573 GCA_964517545.1 uncultured Burkholderiaceae bacterium | reverse complement strand
GCCGAGGTCGAGCGCGTGTGGGGTCCGCGCCGCTTCCTGCAGTTCTACGCGGCGAGCGTGCTGGCGGCCGCGGCGCTGCAGCTCGTGATCACCTTCCTGTCGGGCTCGCCCTTCCCGACCGTGGGCGCCTCGGGCGGCCTGTACGGGCTGCTGCTGGCGTATGCGGTGCTGTTCCCCAACCGCACCATCATGCCGCTGTTCCCGCCGATCCCGATGAAGGCGCGCACCTTCGTGATCGTCTTCGGCGCGCTCGCGCTGTTCTTCGGCGTGACCGGCACGGCCAACGGCATCGCGCACTTCGCGCACCTGGGCGGCATGCTGGGCGGCTGGCTGATGATCCGCTACTGGCGCGGCCAGTCGCCGTTCGGCCGACGCTGACCGCGCCGCACGCCTCGCGGCGTGCCGATGCCCCCGCCCGTTGCGGGGACGCCGCCGATCGCCGATGCTTGCAGCAGGCATCGGCCCGCAGGAGTCCGCGATGGATCGGATCTCGACGCATCGGTTCGCAGCGTCTGACGTCGCGTCGCCATGGCGACGGCTGCTGGCGACGATCGCCGCCGGCTCGCTGGTGGTGGCGGCGCTCGGGTCGGGCGCGCTGCGGGCGCAGGACCGCACCCAGGACCGCGCCCAGGACCGGGTGGCCAGCCCGGTCGAGGTGCAGGCGCGCGCGCTGCAGCGCGCACACGCCGCGGTGGTGGGCCTGCAGGCCACGGCCGTCGACGACGCGCGCTCGGCGGCGACGCTCGGCCGGCAGCGCGAGGGCTCCGGCGTCGTCATCGACGCCGACGGCCTCGTGCTCACCATCGGCTATCTGATCCTCGAGGCCGACCAGGTGCAGCTCGTGCTCGACCACGGCCGCAAGGTGCCCGCGCGCGTGGTCGCCTACGACCTGGCGACCGGCTTCGGCCTCGTGCAGGCGCTCGCGCCGCTGCGCATCGAGCCCGCGCCGCTGGGCGAGGCCGCCGCGCTGATCGCCGACGAGCCGCTGCTGGTGGCCAGCGGCGGCGAGGACGGCGACGTGAGCATGGCGCGGCTGGTGTCGCGCCGGCCGTTCTCGGGCTACTGGGAGTACCACATCGACGGCGCGCTGTTCACCACGCCGCCTCGCACCGACCACAGCGGCGCCGCGCTCATCAACCCGCGCGGCGAGGTGGTGGGCATCGGCTCGCTGCTGGTGACCGAGGCGCTCGGCCCCGGCCAGCCTCGCCTGCCCGGCAACATGTTCGTGCCGGTCGACCTGCTCAAGCCCATCCTGCCCGAGCTGCGCGCGCGCGGGCTGTCGCGCGCCAGCGAGCGCGCGTGGATCGGCGTCAACTGCGTCGAGCGCGACGGCGAGGTGCGCGTCGCGCGCGTCAACCCCGACAGCCCGGCCGACGTGGCCGGGCTGCAGCCGGGCGACCGCATCCTGCGGGTCGACGGCACCGAGGTCGGCGCGCTCGAGACGTTCTACAAGTCGCTGTGGGCCGGCGGCGCGCCCGAGCGCGAGGTGACGATCGAGATCCGCCGCGGCGAGGCGTCGCAGACGCTGAAGGTGCAGTCGGTCGACCGCATGAAGACGCTGCGCCGCTCGCGCGGCGTCTAGCGTCGTCTAGCGGCGCGCCGCTGCGGCGGCGGCCTCGAACGCCGCGCGCACCGTCGGGTGGCGCAGGCGCACGCGCAGTTCGCGCCGCAGCGGGCGTTTGTCGAGCCGGCGCGAGTCCGAGAGAAAGCTCATCTGCGCCGGTGGGAAGCTGGCCGCCGCCTCGGCGCGCGAGCGTCGCGGCGGCCGCGGCAGGCCGGCCAGATCGGCCACCAGCTCGAAGTGCTCGCCCATGCGCGACTCGCTGTCGTCGCTCGCGTGGACCACGCGCTGCGGCCGGCCGCGAAACAGCGCGGCCAGGCACGCCCGCGCGAGGTCGTCGGCGTGGATGTGGTTGGTGAACACGTCGTCGCCCGGCTGCAGCACCGGCGTGCCGCGCGCCACGCGCTCGCGCGGGTCGCCGCCGGGCCGGTCGAAGGCATAGATGCCGGGCACGCGCAGCACGCTGCTGCGCACGCCGAAGGCGCGGCCGAACCAGCGCACGCGCGCCTCGGCGTCGACGCGGCGGTGCGCGCGATCGGTGGCGGGCGCGACGCGGCGCGTCTCGTCGATGCGCGCGCCGTCGCAGTCGCCGTAGACGCCGCTCGTGCTGGCGTAGACCAGCGCGTCGGGCCGCGAGCGGCGCGCCAGCACGGCCAGCAGCGCCCGCGTGCGCGGATCGGTGCGGCCCTGCGCCGGCGGCGGCGCGAGATGCAGCACGCGATGCGCGATGCCGGCCAGGCGCGCCAAGGTGCGCGGTGCGTCGAGGTCGCCCACCAGCGGCACGGCGCCGGCCGCACGCAGCTCGCCCGCGCGCGCGGGGCTCGACGTGAGCGCGAGGGCGCGCACGCCAGCGCTGCGCTCGCGCAGCACGCGCAGCCCGACGTCGCCGCATCCGACGATCAGCAGACGCAGCCGGCGAAAGCGTGCGGGAAGGCTCATGCGGGAGGTGTCTTCGGGGTGCGGGCAGAATCCGGCGTGTCCGCCTTCGGCGCCGCGGCGGCGAGTGTACGTATCGCGAAGATCGTACCGGCCGCACCCCCTGCCCCACTCCCCCGACCATGAGCTTCAAGATCACCCTGCAGCCCAGCGGCCGCACGTTCGAGGTCAGCCGTGACGAACCCATCCTCGCCGCGGCCATCCGCCACGGCGTGGGCCTGCCCTACGGCTGCCGCGACGGCGCCTGCGGCTCGTGCAAGAGCCGCCTGCTCGAGGGCCGCGTCGTCCACGGCACCCACCAGTCCAAGGCGCTGTCGGCCGACGAGGAAGCCGCCGGCTGGATCCTCACCTGCTGCGCCATGCCGCAGACCGACTGCACGGTCGAGGCGCGCACCGTGCCCGGCGCCGGGCAGTTCGCGGTGCTCAAGATGCCGTGCCGCGTGATGCAGATCGAGCGGCCCGCGCCCGACGTGGCGATCCTGCGCCTGCAACTGCCGGCCAACGTGAACTTCCAGTACCACGCCGGGCAGTACATGGAGTTCATCCTGAAGGACGGCTCGCGGCGCAGCTACTCGATGGCGAACGCGCCGCGCGCCGCGCCGGCGGGCGAGACGCCGGCCACCGCGCCGGCCAGCCTCGAGCTGCACCTGCGCCACATGCCCGGCGGCAAGTTCACCGACCACGTGTTCGGCGCGATGAAGGAGAAGGAGATCCTGCGCATGGAGGGGCCGTTCGGCAGCTTCTTCCTGCGCGAGGACTCCGCCAAGCCGATCGTGCTGCTCGCGTCGGGCACCGGCTTCGCGCCCATCAAGGCGCTCATCGAGCACATGCAGGCCAAGGGCATCGACCGGCCCGCGGTGCTGTACTGGGGCTGCCGCTCGAAGGCCGACCTGTACCTGCACGACTGGGCGCTGCAGGCGGCCGCCGCGATGCCGAACCTGCGCTACGTGCCCGTGCTGTCGGAGCCGAAGCCCGAGGACGGCTGGACCGGCCGCACCGGCTTCGTCCACCGCGCGGTGATCGAGGATCTGCCCGACTTGTCCGGCTACCAGGTGTACGCATGCGGCGCGCCGGTGATGGTCGACTCCGCCCGGCGCGACTTCACCGCGCAGTGCGGCCTGCCGCCCGACGAGTTCTACGCCGACGCCTTCACCTCCGAGGCGGACAAGCACGGCGCGTAGCGCCGTGCTTGCGGCGAAGGCTCATGTCGGCGCAGCCGACGTGAGCCGCAGCCACAAGCGTCTCCAAGCACAGCGCCGTGCTTGCGGCGAAGGCTGAC
>CAZFET010000295.1:0-697 GCA_964517545.1 uncultured Burkholderiaceae bacterium | reverse complement strand
TTCGCGCAGCGAAGTCAAGGCGCGAAGCGCCGGCCGGAGCCACAAGATCCCATGCGTAGCGCCGTGCTTGCGGCGAAGGCTGACTTCGCGCAGCGAAGTCAAGGCGCGAAGCGCCGGCCGGAGCCACAAGATCCCATGCACAGCGCCGTGCCAGCGGCTGCCGCGCCTCAGGCGCGCCGTCGTGACGGCGCCTGGCGAGTCCACCACCGAAGCGCGGACTCCATCGGCCCGCGCTGCGCGACACCGTGCCAGCCCCGCGCGAGCACGTCGAGCACGACCCACGCGGCCACCGCGATCGCCACGGCCGGTGCGGCGCCGACCTTGGCGAACCAGCCGAGCCCGTAGCCGCAGAAGACGAACGACAGCAGCACCGACTCGCCGACGTAGCCGCTCAGCGACATGCGGCCGGCCGGCCGGAAAGGCGCCAGCAGCCGCGGCGCACGTTCGTGCAGCCAGGCGAGCGCGGCGAGATAGCCCCAGCTGAGCGCCGGCGCAGTGACGAAGCCGATGGCCACGCCGGCCAGCTGCCGCGCATCCGGCCGGGCGGGGTCGACCCCCGGCCCCATCGAGAGCCACGCCGAGACGAGGCCGCCGGGCAGGCCGATGGCCAGCGCCAGCAGCGCACCGCGCCGCCACAACGCGGCTGCCGCGGCCGGGTACGCGAGCAGGCGGCGGCGCCCTGCCACCAGCCCGATGC
>CAZFET010000294.1:0-4580 GCA_964517545.1 uncultured Burkholderiaceae bacterium | reverse complement strand
CAATCGTCCCCACGTTGACGTGCGGCTTCGTGCGCTCGAATTTTCCCTTTGCCATCTCGAACTCTCCAGAAAAAGAGCATCGCCAGTGATGCGGTTTAAGGTCTCCGCGTCGCGTGGGTGTCGCCCGCCACTGGCAGCGGGCGCGCGCGGCGCGAAGACCGGCTGGTGATTACTTGGTGCGCGCCGTGATGATCGCGTCGGCCACGTTCTTCGGGGCCTCGGCGTAGTGCTTGAACTCCATCGTGTACGTCGCGCGGCCCTGCGACATCGATCGCAGGGTGGTCGAGTAGCCGAACATCTCGGACAGCGGCACCTCGGCCTTGATGATCTTGCCGCCGCCGGGCATGTCGTCCATGCCCTGCACCATGCCGCGGCGCGACGACAGGTCGCCCATCACCGAACCGGCGTAGTCTTCGGGCGTCTCGACCTCGACGGCCATCATCGGCTCGAGCAGCACGGGGCTGGCCTTGCGGCAGGCCTCCTTGAAGCCGATCGAGGCGGCCATCTTGAACGCCTGCTCCGACGAGTCGACCTCGTGGTACGAGCCGAAGGTCAACGTGACCTTGACGTCCACGACCGGATAGCCCGCGAGCACGCCGTTGGGCAACGAGTCCTCGACACCCTTCTGCACGGCCGGGATGTACTCGCGCGGCACCACGCCGCCCTTGATCGCGTCGACGAACTCGAAGCCCTTGCCGGGCTCGTTGGGCTCGACCGTGAACACCACATGGCCGTACTGGCCCTTGCCGCCGGACTGACGCACGAACTTGCCTTCGACGTCGCTCACCGGCTTGCGGATGGTTTCGCGGTACGCGACCTGCGGCTTGCCGACGTTGGCCTCGACGCCGAACTCGCGCTTCATGCGGTCGACGATGATCTCCAGGTGCAGCTCGCCCATGCCGGAGATGATGGTCTGGCCGGACTCCTCGTCCGTGCGCACGCGGAACGACGGGTCTTCCTGCGCGAGGCGCTGCAGCGCGATGCCCATCTTCTCCTGGTCGGCCTTCGTCTTGGGCTCCACCGCCTGCGAGATCACGGGCTCGGGGAACTCCATCTTCTCGAGCGTGATGATCGCGTCGGGGTCGCACAAGGTCTCGCCCGTGGTCACGTCCTTCAGGCCCACGCAGGCGGCGATGTCGCCGGCCAGGATCTCCTTGATCTCCTCGCGCTGGTTGGCGTGCATCTGCAGGATCCGGCCGATGCGCTCCTTCTTGCCGCGGATCGGGTTGTAGACGGAGTCGCCCGACTTCAGCACGCCCGAGTACACGCGCACGAACGTGAGCTGGCCGACGTAGGGATCGGTCATCAGCTTGAACGCGAGCGCGGCGAACTTCTCGTTGTCGTCGGCCTTGCGGCTGACGGGCTTGTCCTCGTCGTCGGTGCCCTCGACCGGCGGAATGTCCACCGGCGACGGCAGGAACTCGATCACGGCGTCGAGCATGCGCTGCACGCCCTTGTTCTTGAACGCGGTGCCGCACAGCATCGGCTGGATCTCGCCGGCGATCGTGCGCAGCCGCAGGCCCTGCTTGATTTCGGCCTCGGTCAGCTCGCCCGACTCGAGGTACTTGTTCATCAGTTCCTCGCTCGCCTCGGCCGCCGCCTCGATCATCTTCTCGCGCCACTCCTGCGCGATGCCGGCGAGGTCGGACGGGACGTCCTCGTAGGTGAACTTCATGCCCTGCGACGACTCGTCCCAGATGATCGCCTTCATCTTGAACAGGTCGATCACGCCCTTGAAGTGCTCCTCGGCGCCGATCGGCACGACGATCGGCACCGGGTTGGCCTTCAGGCGCGTCTTCATCTGCTCGTAGACCTTGAAGAAGCTCGCGCCGGTACGGTCCATCTTGTTGACGAACGCGAGGCGCGGCACCTTGTACTTGTTGGCCTGGCGCCAGACGGTCTCGGACTGCGGCTGCACGCCGCCCACGGCGCAATAGACCATGCACGCGCCGTCGAGCACGCGCATCGAGCGCTCGACCTCGATGGTGAAGTCGACGTGGCCGGGCGTGTCGATGATGTTGATGCGGTGCTCGGGGTACGACAGGTCCATGCCGCGCCAGAAGCAGGTGGTCGCGGCCGACGTGATGGTGATGCCCCGCTCCTGCTCCTGCTCCATCCAGTCCATCGTGGCGGCGCCGTCGTGCACCTCGCCGATCTTGTGGTTCACCCCGGTGTAGTACAGGATGCGCTCGGTCGTGGTGGTCTTGCCGGCATCGATGTGCGCCGAGATACCGATGTTCCGGTAGCGCTCGATGGGGGTCTTGCGGGACATGGTGTCGCTCCAAATACAGGGGCCGCCCGCGGGTTGGTGACAACCCTGAGAGCGGCCGGGAGAGTTCGGTCGGGGTCGGCTAGAAGCGGAAGTGCGAGAACGCCTTGTTGGCCTCGGCCATGCGGTGGACTTCGTCGCGCTTCTTCATCGCGCCGCCGCGGCCCTCGCTGGCCTCGAGCAGCTCGTTGGCCAGACGCGCGGCCATCGACTTCTCGCTGCGCTTGCGCGCCGACTCCTTGAGCCAGCGCATCGCCAGCGCCACGCGCCGCACCGGGCGCACCTCGACCGGCACCTGGTAGTTCGCGCCGCCCACGCGCCGGGACTTCACCTCGACCATCGGCTTCACGTTGTTCAGCGCCGTCAGGAAGATCTCCAGCGGGTCCTTGCCCGCCTTCTTCTCGACCTGCTCGAGGGCGCCGTAGATGATGCGCTCGGCGACGGCCTTCTTGCCCGACTCCATGACGACGTTCATGAACTTGGACAGATCGACGGAGCCGAACTTCGGATCGGGCAGGATGTCCCGCTTGGGAACTTCGCGACGACGTGGCATGGGAACGCTTCCTTCTGCTGCTTCAGTTGGCGCCGGCCTCGCGACCTGCGCCTCGAAGGGTCATCCGCGACCCTTCACTTACTCGGCCCGCCCACCGGCGGGCCGCGGACACCGGGCCGGCATGGTCGCCGACCCGCGATGACTTCGACGGCCTCAGGCCTGCTTCGGGCGCTTGGCGCCGTACTTCGAGCGCGCCTGCTTGCGGTCCTTCACGCCCTGCAGGTCCAGCGAGCCGCGCACGATGTGGTAGCGCACGCCCGGCAGGTCCTTCACGCGGCCGCCGCGCACCAGCACCACCGAGTGCTCCTGCAGGTTGTGACCTTCGCCGCCGATGTAGGAGATGACCTCGAAGCCGTTGGTCAGGCGCACCTTGGCAACCTTGCGCAGCGCCGAGTTCGGCTTCTTGGGGGTCGTGGTGTAGACGCGCGTGCAGACGCCGCGGCGCTGGGGGCTGCCCTGCATCGCCGGAGACTTGCTCTTGATCACCTCCGACTGACGGCCGTGGCGCACGAGCTGGTTGATGGTAGGCATAGGTCAAACGTTCCCGTATGAGGTCACTCGAGCTTCCGGGAGAGGCCGAGCGCTCCGGGCGGCGGCGGCGCGCACCTCGATCGGACCCCGGCGCCGTCGACGTCGGCCTGCTCCTGCCGCCCCGCTTCGCCGCAGGACGCAGGACCGCCGGCCGGCGGACATGCCCGAGGCAGAGGCGGCCGCTCGACAAAGAGCGCAGCAGGATCTGCCGAAAAGCCCGCGATTATATTCGGGCGACCTCGCACTCGCAAGCCGCGGCTCGCGTCGCGGCCCGTAGGCCTTCACCGCCACGGCTCGATCGCCCATGACCGCCGACCGACCCGCCCTCGTGCTCGACACCAACGTGGTGCTCGACTGGCTGGTGTTCGCCGAGCCGTCGGTCGCCCACGTGGCCCGTGCCGTGACCGACGGCAGGGTCGTCTGGATCGGCACGCGCCCGATGCTCGACGAGCTGCTCGACGTGATCGCGCGCCCGGAGCTGGCGCGCTGGGGGCCCGACGCGGCGGTCGTCGAGGCCGCCTGGTCGCACTGGTGCGAAGAGGTGTCGCGGCCCGCGCCGTCGCCCGGTCCGGCGCCCGGTCCGTCGCCCGATGCGCCGGCCGCACGTCCCGAGCTGCGCTGTGCCGATCCGGACGACCAGCCCTTCATCGATCTGGCCCTCGCCGCCCGCGCCCGCTGGCTGCTCACGCGCGACCGGGCGCTGCTGGCGCTGGCACGGCCGGCCGCGCTGCGCGGCGTCGAGATCCTGGCCCCGACCCGCTGGCGGCTGCCCGGCTGAGCGCGCCGCCGGCGGCAACGCGGACGACACGGGGTGGCTGAAGCCACTCCTGAGTGCGAAGAAGGGCGGTCGAAGCCGCCCCTGGGCGCGAAGAAGGGCGGCCGAGACCGTCGCCCGAACGCGAAAAAGGGGCGGCCGAAGCCGCCCCTCGTGCACGCGTCGTCTCGCCGCTGCACTCGGCCGGGTTCGCGCTCCCGGCCGCGGTCTCGGCGTCCACCTGCGCGAGCTGCACGGCGGCCAGTTCCTCGGCCTCCTGCAGCGCGATCGCGCGGCGCTCGCTCTCGTCCATCTCCTCCTTCACCTTGCGCGCCTGATGGAAGGCCATGCCGGTGCCCGCCGGGATGAGGCGGCCGACGATGACATTCTCCTTGAGGCCGTCGAGCGTATCGATCTTGCCCTGCACCGAAGCCTCGGTGAGCACGCGGGTCGTCTCCTGGAAGGAGGCGGCC
>CAZFET010000293.1:0-4592 GCA_964517545.1 uncultured Burkholderiaceae bacterium | reverse complement strand
CGTCGGGATCGACGATCGCGGGGATCTTGTTGTTCGGGCTGATGGCCAGGAAGGCCGGCTCGAACTGCTGGCCCGCGCCGATGTCCACCGCGTGCACGCGATACGGCAGGGCGCACTCCTCGAGCATGATGTGAACCTTGTGCCCGTTGGGCGTGGCCCACGAATACACTTCGATCATCCGCCTCGCTCGCTTTCTTCTTGAGTGTGAGTGCTTCGCGCCGACTCTAGTCGATAACCCGTCGCCATGCTCGATGCCCTGAAACGCCTGCTGAGCCGTCGTCAAGGCGAGCCCGACTGGACGATGATCGGCACGTGGGCGCAGGCCACCGGGTACTCGTTCAAGCGCGCGCGCGAAGGCGGCTTCGTGATCGAAGGGCAGGCTGCGGCGGGCCCGTGGCGGCTCGAACTCGGGCCGCCGTCGCGCGAGTACATCGACGGCCCCGAGCTGCGCATGATCGCCGACGTGCCGGCGCTGCCGGCCGACCTGCAGATGCTCGTGCTGTCGCGCACGCTCGCGCTGTCGTTCGAGCGCGAGACCTTCGCGCGCTTCACCGACTCGCTGCAGACCTACGCCGACGACTCCGCGCCCGAGGAGATGCGCTGGGTGGCGATGCTGCCGAAGGTCGACGTCGCCGCGCTGGGCCCGCTGCGTTCGCGCTTCGCGGCGGTGGCGACGAAGCCCGTGTGCGTGGAGGCCTGGATCGGCGGCGAGTTCGGCCGGCACCTGCTGCACGCCACCACCAGCCTGGCCGCGGGCGACCCGCCGCTGCTGCTGCTCACCAACCGGGGCCGGCTCACGCTGCGCTGCGAGCTCACCGCGCTCGACGGCGGCGTGCTCGGTGGCTGGATCGGCCTGTTCGAGGCGGCGCTGCAGCGCCTGCCGCTCGCGATCGAGGCGGCGCGGCCGCGCTAGCGAGTGTTCCACGCTGCGCGGCGGCGACGCCGTCCGTTCGGGCCGAGCGCGGCGGCCACACCGTCCGCTCGGGCCGAGCTTGTCGAAGCGCCCGAACGGTGATCGAGATGTCGTCGACTTCGGAATGCTCGATGGCGCCGTGCCGGCGCGGCCGCCGGCGCCTGCGTACCTACGCGTGCTTGCCCAGCTCGATCTTCGCGATCGCGTTGCGGTGGACTTCGTCCGGGCCGTCGGCGAAGCGCAGCGTGCGCGCGAGGGTGTAGAAGTACGCGAGCGGGAAGTCGTCGCACATGCCCGCGCCGCCGTGCACCTGCATCGCCCAGTCGATGACGTCGCACGCCATCGTCGGTGCCACCACCTTGATCATCGCGATCTCGGCCTTGGCCGCCTTGTTGCCGGCCACGTCCATCATCCACGCGGCCTTCAACGTGAGCAGCCGCGCCATGTCGATGCGGCAGCGCGCCTCGGCGATGCGCTCCTGCGTGACGGTCTGCGCCGCGATCGGCTTGCCGAAGGCCACGCGCGACGAGGCGCGGCGGCACATCAGCTCGAGCGAACGCTCGGCCAGCCCGATCAGCCGCATGCAGTGGTGGATGCGCCCGGGCCCGAGCCGGCCCTGCGCGATCTCGAAGCCGCGGCCCTCGCCGAGCAGGATGTTCGAGGCGGGCACGCGCACGTTCTCGAACAGCACTTCCATGTGGCCGTGCGGCGCGTCGTCGTAGCCCATGACGGTGAGCGGGCGCAGGATGCGGATGCCCGGCGCGTCGGCCGGCACCAGGATCATCGACTGCTGCGAGTGCTTCGGCGCGTCGGGATCGGTCTTGCCCATGAAGATGTAGACCGCGCAGCGCGGGTCGCCGGCGCCCGAGGTCCACCACTTGCGGCCGTTGATGACGTAGTGGTCGCCGTCGCGCACGATGCGCGCCTCGATGTTGGTGGCGTCCGACGACGCGACCGCCGGCTCGGTCATCGCGAAGGCGCTGCGGATCCTGCCGTCCAGCAGCGGCTCGAGCCAGCGCTTCTTCTGCTCCGGCGTGCCGTAGCGCTCGATCGTCTCCATGTTGCCGGTGTCCGGCGCCGAGCAGTTGAACACCTCGCTCGCCCACGGCACGCGGCCCATGATCTCGGCCAGCGGCGCGTAGTCGAGGTTCGACAGGCCCTCGCGCGTCGACGACTCGTGGCCGTGCGCGGCGCCCTTGGCGGTGGGCGGCAGGAACAGGTTCCACAGCCCCTGCGCGCGCGCCTTGGGCTTGAGCTCCTCGATCAGCTGCAGCGGCGTCCAGCGGCGGCCGGCCTTGGTGTTGGCCTCGATCTCGGCGAAGTAGCGCGCCTCGTTGGGGTAGACGTGCTCGTCCATGAAGCGAACCAGCTTCGACTGCAGTTCACGGGTGCGTGGCGAGTACTCGAAGTCCATCGTGGGTCTCCTTCCGGGAGCGGTGTGTCGGGTCAGGGGCGCGCAGCCCCGCTGGCGAAGCGCCAGCCGAGCTCGGCCAGCGGCTTCGCGCCGGCGCCGGCCTGCTTCGCCTGCGCGCTGGAGGCGGTGCCGTCCTCCACGCGCTTGGCGATGCCCTGCAGGATGGCGGCGATGCGGAACAGGTTGTAGGCGAGGTAGAAGTTCCAGTCGGCCAGCAGCGCGTCGACCGCGTCGAGCCGGCCGGTGCGCTCGGCGTAGCGGCGGATGTAGTCGCGCTCGTCGGGGATGCCCAGCGCGGCGTGGTCGAGCCCGCCGATGCCGCGGAACACGCCCGGCGGGATGTGCCAGGCCATGCAGTGGTAGCTGAAGTCGGCCAGCGGATGGCCGATGGTCGACAGCTCCCAGTCGAGCACCGCGAGCACGCGCGGCTCGGTGGGGTGGAAGATCAGGTTGTCGAGCCGGTAGTCGCCGTGCACCACCGACACCTGCGACTCGTCGCGCGCGCCGGCCGGGATGTGCGCCGGCAGCCACTCGATCAGCCGGTCCATCGCGTCGTTGGGACCGGTGACCGACGCCTGGTACTGCCGGGTCCAGCGGCCGATCTGGCGCTCGAAGTAGTTGCCGGGCTTGCCGTAGTCGGCCAGCCTCGCGGCAGCCACGTCGACCGCGTGCAGCGCCGCGATGACGCGGTTCATCTCGTCGTAGATCGCGCCGCGCTCGTCGCGCGTCATGCCGGGCAGCGACTGGTCCCACAGCACGCGGCCCTCGACGAACTCCATCACGTAGAACGCGCGGCCGATCACCGACTCGTCCTCGCACAGCAGGTGCATGGTCGCGACCGGGATGCCGTGCGGCTTCAGCGCACGCATCACGCGGAACTCGCGGTCGATCGCATGCGCCGACGGCAGCAGCTTCGCCGCCGGGCCCGGCTTGGCGCGCATCACGTAGGCCGCGCCCGGCGTCGTGAGCTTGAAGGTGGGATTGGACTGGCCGCCCTTGAACTGCTCGACCGCGAGCGGGCCGGCGAAGCCCGGCAGGCGCGCCGCGAGGTAGCGCTCGAGGACGGCCACGTCGAACGCGTGCTGTTCGGAAACGGGGCGGGTGCCGGTGTACGCGTCCATCTCAGCCTCCTGTGGCGATCGCGCCGCGCGCCAGCCGGCGCCTCAGCGACCGGCGATCGCGAGCAGCTTGGCCTTGTCGAGCACCACCAGCCGCGTCGGCTCCACGCGCACCGCGCCCTGGCGTTCGAAGCCCTTGAGCTCCTGGTTCACGCGCTGGCGCGACGCGCCCAGCAGCTGCGCGAGGTCTTCCTGCGCCAGCGCGAGGCCGATGCGGATCTCCTCGCCCTGCGCCACGCCGTAGCTGCGCGCGAGCAGCAGGATCTGGCGCGCCAGGCGCGACGCGAGCGGCTTGGTGGCGAGGTCCTCGATCACGTCGAACATCAGCCGCAGGCGGCGGCAGTTCAGGCGCAGCAGCGCGTCGTACAGCTCGACGTGATGCTCGAGCAGCCACTTGAAGTCCTGCTTGCGCACGACCAGCAAGGTGGTCTCGCCGTGCGCATTGGCATCGTGCGTGCGCGGCAGGCCGTCGAACAGCGCGATGTCGCCGAACCACGTGCCCGGCTCCACGTAGGTGAGCGTGATCTCCTTGCCCGACAGCGACACCGAGCTCACGCGCACCGCGCCCTTGGCCACGCCGATCCATTCCTCGGCCGGCGTGCCGCGCGAGGCCATGGGCGCTCCGTCGGGCAGCCGTCGCACGAAGGCGCGCTCCAGGATGGCCTGGCGCAAGGGCAGAGACAGCTTCGAGAACCAAGTGCCGGACTCGATGTTGGAGCGTTCGTCGATTGTAAGAACCGGGGTGTTCATCGATAGTCGCTGACGTGACAGCCGGGCGCGTCGGCGCGTCGGTATTGTCCACGAGCAAAGCGCGCCGCGACACGATGTGCGGCGCGGCCGGCCGACCCCGCGACGACAGGAGACACGCCATGGCCCACCCGAATCCCGATCCGTCCGCGCGCTTCGGCGCCGACGAGTGGCGCACGCGCGTCGACCTCGCGGCGGCGTATCGGCTGGTCGCGCTGTTCAAGTGGGACGACCTCGTCTTCACGCACATCAGCGCGCGCGTGCCGGGCACGGACGACCAGTTCCTCATCAACCCGTACGGCCTGCTGTTCGAGGAGATCACGGCGTCGAGCCTCGTCAAGGTGAACCTCGCCGGCGAGAAGATCGACGACTCGCCGCATCCGGTGAACCCCGCCGGCTT
>CAZFET010000292.1:0-4600 GCA_964517545.1 uncultured Burkholderiaceae bacterium | reverse complement strand
TGTCCTGCTGGCCGCGGTCTTCGCGGGCCTGTGGCTGGCCTACCTGCCGCTGGGCGTGCTCGTGTTCGTCGCCGCGCGCGGGCTGGGCGCGCCGCGCGCGCTACTGCTGGCCGTCGTCGGGCCGGCCGCGCTGTCGTACGCACTGGAGCTCACGCAGACCTTCCTGCCCGGCCGCGTGCCGTCGCGGCTGGACCTCGCGCTGAATTCCGGCGGCGCGGCGGCCGGCGCCGCGCTGGGAGGGCTGCTCGAGCGCGGCGGGGTGCTCGCCGCGTGGCGGCGCTGGCGCGAGCGCTGGTTCGTCGGCGCCAGCGCCGGCGTGGTGGCGCTGCTGCTGCTGTGGCCGGTCGGCCTGCTGTTCCCGGCTCCGGTGCCGTTCGGGCTCGGTCAGGTGTTCGACCGCCTGCGCGACCTCGCCGAGTGGCTGCTGGCCGACACGCCCTGGATGCCGCTGCTCCACGACTGGCCGATCCCCGTGATGTTCGACCGGCTCAGCGTGCCGAGCGAGGCGCTGGCCATCGTGCTGGGGCTGCTGGCGCCGTGCCTGCTCGCCTACACGATCACGCGGCCGGGCTGGCGGCGGCTGCTGCTGCTGGCCGGCTCGGTCGGGGTCGGCTTCGCGGCGATGACCTTCGCCACCGCGCTCAACTTCGGCCCGCACAACGCGCTGACGTGGCTCACGCCGCCGGTGCTGCCGGCAGCCGCCGGCGCGCTGGCCGTCGGTGCGGCGCTCGCCTGGCTGCCGCCGCGCGCGGTGGCCGGCATCGGCCTGGTGGTGGTGACCGCGCTGATCGTGCTGGTCGCGCAGGCGCCGTCGGACCCGTACTACGCCGAGAGCCTGCAGGCCTGGGAGCAGGGCCGCTTCATCCGCTTCCACGGCGCGGCGCAATGGGTCGGCTGGCTGTGGCCGTTCGCGGCGCTCGTGCTGCTGCTCGCGCGCGTGGCCTCGCGCGGCGAAGGGACCTGAGGCCCAAACCTACAATCCGCGCCCATGGGCTACTACGAGCGCCACATCTTCTTCTGCCTCAACCAGCGCGACCACGGCGAGGCCTGCTGCGCGCAGCACGACGCGCAGACGGCCTTCGAGCACTGCAAGTCGCGCGTCAAGGGCGAGCGGCTCAACGGGCCCGGGCGCGTGCGCGTCAACAAGGCTGGCTGCCTCGACCGCTGCGCCGGCGGCCCGGTGGCCGTGGTCTACCCCGAGGCGGTCTGGTACACCTACGTCGACCGGCACGACATCGACGAGATCGTCGACTCGCACCTGAAGAACGGCCGTGTCGTCGAGCGGCTGCTGCTGCCGCCCGACGTGGGCCGCTGACCGGCGTTGAGCCCGCACACGCAGCGCGTCGCGGTGACCGGCCCGGCCGGCGCGATCGACTGCGCGCTCGACGAGCCGCGCGGCGACGCGTCGGCCGGCCACGTGGTCGGCACCGTGGTCGTCTGCCACCCGCACCCGCAACACGGCGGCACGATGGACAACAAGGTCGTGCAGACCGTCGCGCGCGCCTTCGTGCAGATGGGCTGGCGCGCGGTGCGCTTCAACTTCCGCGGCGTCGGCGGCTCGGCCGGCGAGTGGGACAACGGCCGCGGCGAGGTCGACGACGCGCTGGCGGTGATCGCCGCGCAGCGCGTGCCCGGCGCGCGCTTCGCGCTGGCCGGCTTCTCGTTCGGTGCTTACGTCGCGACACAGGCCGCGCACCGGCTGCCCGATGATGCGAAGCCCGAGCGGCTGCTGCTGGTCGGGCCGGCGGTGGTGAACTTCGACATGGCACCGGTGTCGGACGACACGCTCGTCGTGCACGGCGAGGCCGACGACGTGGTGCCGCTGGCGGCCGTGCTCGACTGGGCGCGGCCGCAGGCGCTGCCGGTGGTGGTGGTGCCCGGTGTCGGGCACTTCTTCCACGGCCAGCTCACCGTGCTGAAGAACCTGATCCTGCGTTCGTGGCGCGCCTGAGGCGCGTGCCGCGGGCGCCCGACGACCTCCCTCGCCTCGCTTCCGCTACCGATGAAAAGACTCCTCACCGCCTTGCTCGCCGCCGTTGCGGCCGTCGCTGTCGACGTGTCGCGCGCGCAGGCGCCGCAGCCTCCCGAGATCGCGGCGCGCAGCTACGTGCTGCTCGACCTCACCACGAAGAAGACGCTGGCCGAGAAGGACGCCGACGCGCCGGCCGACCCGGCCTCGCTGACCAAGCTGATGACCGCCTACCTCGTGTTCCAGGCGATCAAGGAAGGCCGCCTCGGCCTGGAGCAGACCCTGCCGGTCAGCAAGCGCGCGTGGGACGAGCGCAAGGGCGGTGCGTCGGTGATGTTCATCGACCCGACGATGACCCCGAAGGTCGACGAACTGCTCAAGGGCATGATCGTGCAGTCGGGCAACGACGCGTCGGTCGCGCTGGCCGAGGGCGTGGCCGGCTCGGTCGAGACCTTCGTCTCGATGATGAACAAGCAGGCGCAGGCCTGGGGCCTGAAGAACACGTCGTTCCGCAACGTCGCGGGCATGAGCGAGGCGGGCCACGCCAGCACCGCGCGCGACATCGCGGTGATCGCCGCGAAGATCATCGAGGACTTTCCGCAGTACTACCCCTACTACTCGATCCGCCAGTACACCTACAACAACATCAAGCAGGACAACCGCAACCTGCTGCTCGGCCGCGACCCGAGCGTCGACGGCATGAAGACCGGCTACACCGACTCGGCGGGCTACTGCCTCGTGGCCAGCGCGCAGCGCGACTTCCCGAACCTCGCGGCCAGCGGCGCGGGCGGCGGCAAGCGCCGGCTGCTGTCGGTGGTGCTGGGCACGTCCTCGCGCGAGGCGCGCGCCGGCGAGAGCCAGAAGCTGCTCAACTGGGGCTTCACCGCATGGGACGCGGTGCGCCTGTTCGAGGCCGGCAAGCCGATGGTCACGCCCGAGGTCTGGAAGGGCACGGCCAAGACCGCGAAGCTCGGCGCGCCGGGTCCGGTGTACATCGCCGTGCCGCGCGGCGAGGGCCCGCGGCTGCAGACGAAGATCGAGCGCACCGACCCGCTGGTCGCGCCGCTGGCCGCGGGCCAGCGCGTCGGCACCATCAAGGTCGCCACCGCCGGCGGCACGCCGGTCGCCGAACTGCCGCTGGTGGTGCAGGAAGCGGTGCCCGAGGCCGGCCTGTTCGGCCGCGCCTGGGACTCGATCCGCCTGTGGATCAAGTGATGCGCCGCGCGACGCAGGAGTAAGCTGACGCCATGACCCCGCTGCCCGACAACCTCTGCTACCTCAACGGCGAGCTGGTGCCGCTGCGCGACGCCAAGGTGTCGGTGCTCGACCGCGGCTTCATCTTCGGCGACGGCGTGTACGAGGTCATCCCGGTCTACGGCCGGCGGTTGTTCCGCTTCGACGAGCACATGGCGCGCCTGGGCCGCAGCCTCGCCAAGCTGCGCATCGCCAACCCGATGTCGCGCGAGCAGTGGCTGCAGCAATGCCGGCGGGTGTCGGCCGCGCTGCCCGGCGCCGAGGACCAGCTGGTCTACGTGCAGGTCACGCGCGGCGTGGCGATGCGCGACCACGTGATGCCGCCGGACCTCGAGCCCACGGTGTTCATCATGGCCAATCCGATGAAGCCGCCCACGCCCGAGCAGCGCCATCACGGCGTGGCCTGCGTCACCGCGCGCGACTTCCGCTGGGAGCGCGGCGACATCAAGAGCGTCTCGCTGCTGGGCAACGTGCTGGCGCGGCAGATCTCCGCCGACAAGGGCGCGGCCGAGACCATCATGTTCCGCGACGGCTACCTGACCGAAGGCTCGGGCTGCAACGTGTGGGTGGTGCACGAAGGCGCGCTGCTCGGCCCGCCCAAGAGCGAGCACGTGCTCGAGGGCATCCGCTACGACCTGCTGCGCGAGCTGTGCGAGGAGGAAGGCATCGCCTACAACCTGCGCCCCATCCCCGAGGCCGACGTGTTCTCCGCCGACGAGCTGCTCATCAGCTCGGCGACCAAGGAGATCCTGCCGGTCACCGTGCTCGACGGCGAGCCGGTGGGCCACGGCGCGCTGCGCGGCAAGCCCGGCCCGGTGTACGCGCGGCTGTACGAGGCGTACCAGCGCGCGAAGGCAGCGCAATCGATCTGAAGACACGCAGCGGAGCCGTCCCTTGCGCGACATCCCGCCCGAACAGAGCCTGATCGAGTATCCGAGCGCCTTCCCGATCAAGGTGATGGGCGCGAACGTCGAAGGCTTCGCCGAGGCCATCGTCGACGTGGCGCTGCGCTTCGACCCCGCCTTCGACCCCGCCACCGTCGAGCGCCGGCCCAGCAGGGCCGGCCACTACCTCGGCCTGACGCTCACCATCACCGCCACCAGCCGCGAGCAGCTCGACGAGCTGTACCGCACGCTGAGCTCGCACCCGATGGTCAAGGTGGTGCTGTAACGGGCACCGCAGCGGACACCGCAGCGGGTGCCGCGCCGCGGCGCCGTCTCGCGGTCAGCGCCAGTTCACGCTCAGGGTCACGCGCAGCGTGCGCGGTTCGACCGGATGGAAGTGCCGGTCGTCGACGCCGCCGGGCGGCTCGCCGGGCAGCCGCGAGGTGTGGAGGTAGTCGATGTCGCTGGCACGGCGGGCGAACAGGTTGAACAC
>CAZFET010000291.1:2636-4607 GCA_964517545.1 uncultured Burkholderiaceae bacterium | reverse complement strand
GGCCACGACCGCACGGCGCCGGGGCGGCCCTCGCCCGGCTTCAGTTCATGAACATGCCGCCGTTGACGTGCAGCTCGCAGCTGGTGACGTAGCCCGCCGCCGGCGACGCGAGGAAGGCGACGGCCGCGGCCACCTCCTGCGCGCTGCCCAGCCGGCCGAGCGGGATCTGCCCGAGCAGCGCCTGCTTCTGCGCGTCGGGCAACGCCTCGGTCATGTCGGTCGCGATGAAGCCCGGCGCCACGCAGTTGACCGTGATGCCGCGGCTGCCCAGCTCGCGCGCGAGTGCGCGCGTCAAGCCGGCCACGCCGGCCTTGGCCGCCGCGTAGTTGGCCTGCCCCGGGTTGCCGCTGGCGCCGACCACCGAGGTGATGTTGACGATGCGGCCGTAGCGCTGCTTCATCATCGTGCGCATGACCGCGCGACTCAGCCGGAACACCGCCTTGAGGTTGGTGTCGAGCACCGCGTCCCAGTCGTCGTCCTTCATGCGCATGGCCAGGGTGTCGCGCGTGATGCCGGCGTTGTTCACCAGCACGTGCAGCGCGCCGTGCTGCTTCACCACCGCGTCGACCACCGACTCGATGCCGGCCGCGTCGTTCACGTTCAGCACGACGCCTTGCGCACCGGTCTCGGCGATCGACGCGAGCCCCGCCTCGCCGGTGGCCGTGCCGACGACCTTCAGTCCGTGCTTCGCCAGCTCGGCGGCGATCGCCTTGCCGATGCCGCGCGAGGCGCCCGTGACCAGCGCGATCTGGCCGGCGAACGTCGGTGCGTCGCTCATGCCAGCATCTCCCGCGCCTGCGCCAGCGTGGCCGGGTCGGACACGTGGCCCACGAGCAGCGACTCGTCGATGCGCTTGACCAGCCCCGCGAGCACCTTGCCCGGTCCGCACTCGACGACATGCGTGACGCCGCGCGCGCGCAGCGCCTGCACGGTCTCGACCCAGCGCACCGGGCCGAAGGCCTGGCGATACAGCGCGTCGCGGATGGCCGCGGCGTCGGTCTGCACGGCCACGTCGATGTTGTTGACGACCGGCACCTTCGGCGCCGCGAACGTAGTGGCCGCCAGCTTGTCTTTCAGGCGGTCGGCCGCCGGCTTCATGAGGCTGCTGTGAAACGGCGCCGACACCGGCAGCGGCAGCGCGCGCTTGGCCCCTGCGGCCTTGAGCAGCTCGCAGGCGCGATCGACGGCGGCCTTGGCGCCGGCGATCACGGTCTGCTTCGGGTCGTTGAAGTTCACGGCCTCGACCGCCTGTCCGGTCTCGGCCGCGGCCTTTGCGCACTGCTCGCGCACCGCGTCGGCGTCGAGCCCGAGCACCGCGGCGATGCCGCCGGCCCCCACCGGCACGGCCTCCTGCATGGCCTGCGCACGAAAGCGCACGAGCCGCACCGCATCGGCCAGCGCGAGCGCGTCGGCGGCCACCAGCGCGCTGTACTCGCCGAGCGAGTGCCCGGCCATGGCGGCCGGCATCGCGCCGCCTTCGGCGCGCCACGCGCGCCAGCACGCGATGGCGGCGCTCAGCATGACCGGCTGCGTGTAGGTCGTGAGGTCGAGCTGCTCCTTCGGGCCGCCGCGGATGAGCGCGCCGAGGTCCTCGCCCAGCGCGTCGGACGCCTCGGCGAGCGTGCGCGCGACCTCGGGGTGATCGCCCCAGGCGTCGAGCATGCCGACGGCCTGCGAGCCCTGTCCGGGAAAGACGAATGCGAACGTGGCCATCTCGTGTATCGCTTGCAGGGTACGCGCCGGCTCAGAAATCGAGCAGCACGGCGCCCCAGGTGAATCCGCCACCCACGCCCTCGAGCATGACGGTGTCGCCGCGCCGCAGACGCCCGGCGCGCACCACGTGATCCAGCGCGAGCGAGATCGACGCGGAGAGTAGATTACAGTGGCAACTAGCCGGCAATGACCGACCGAAGAAACGCGATCAAAGAAGGGTAGCCGATGTCACAAATGACCATGTAGCTCAGTTCGGAC
>CAZFET010000291.1:0-2626 GCA_964517545.1 uncultured Burkholderiaceae bacterium | reverse complement strand
ATCCAGCGCGAGCGGGATCGACGCGGCCGACGTGTTGCCGTGCTCGTCGACCGTGACCACCAGCTTGTCGGCCGGCAGCTTCAGCTTGCGCGCGGTGCTCTGCATGATGCGGATGTTGGCCTGGTGCGGGATGAGCCAGTCGATGTCGGCCTCGGTGCGGCCCGCCTTGGCCAGCACGGCGCGCGCGGCGTCTTCGAGCACGCCGACGGCGAGCTTGAACACGGCCTGCCCGTCCATCTTCAGCAGCGGGTCGCCCAGCACCTTGCCGTGGGCGACGGTGCCCGGCGTGCACAGGATCTCGACATGGCGGCCGTCGGCGTGCAGTTCGCTGGCCAGCAGGCCCGGCTCGTCGCTGGCTTCGAGCACCACGGCGCCCGCGCCGTCGCCGAACAGCACGCAGGTCGTGCGGTCGTCGAAGTCGAGGATGCGCGAGAACACCTCGGCGCCGATCACCAGCGCGCAGCGTGCGCTGCCGGTGCGGATCATCGAGTCGGCGACCGTCAGCGCGTACACGAAGCCCGAGCACACCGCCTGCACGTCGAACGCGGGGCAGCCGTGCACGCCGAGCTTGCGCTGCACGAGGCAGGCGGTCGACGGGAACACCATGTCCGGCGTCGACGTGGCCACGATGATGAGATCGACCTGTGCGGCCTCGCGGCCGGCGGCCTGCAGCGCGCGTCGCGCGGCCTCGAGCGCGAGGTCGCTGGAGGCCATGCCGTCGTCGGCGAAGTGGCGCGCACGGATGCCGGTGCGCTCGACGATCCAGGCGTCGGAGGTCTCGATGCCGCGTGCAGCGAGCTCGCGCGCGAGGTCGTCGTTGGTCAGGCGGCGCGGCGGCAGGTAGCTGCCGGTGCCGGTGATGCGCGAGTAGCGGAGAGCGGTGGTGGGCGACACGTCGGGTGGGGCGCTCAGGCGGCCTGGACGACCTGTGCATCGGCATCGGCGGCCGGCATCGCCTGCAGCGCTTCGAGGATGTGGTCGTGCACGCGGTCGAGCAGCCGGTTGCGCGCCGCATCATACGCACGACCGAGCGCATGTTCGAACGCGAAGGCATCCGCCGACCCGTGGCTCTTGAACACGAGGCCGCGCAGGCCGAGCAGTGCCGCGCCGTTGTACCGGCGATGGTCGACTCTCGCCTTGAAGTGCTTCAGCACCGGCAGCGCCACCAGCGCCGCGAGCTTGCTGTACCAGGTGCGCGTGAACTCCTGGCGGATGAAGCTGGTGAGCATGGCGGCCAGGCCTTCGGCGGTCTTGAGCGCGACGTTGCCGACGAAGCCGTCGCAGACCACGATGTCGGTCGTGCCCTTGAAGATGTCGTTGCCTTCCACGTTGCCGTGGAAGCGGAAGTGGCCGGCCTCGGCCGCCGCGCGCATCAGCTCGCCGGCGCGCTTGATGACGTCGCTGCCCTTGATGGCCTCCTCGCCGATGTTGAGCAGGCCCACCGTCGGGTCGTCCTTGCCGTCCACGGCGGACACGAGCGCGCTGCCCATCACGGCGAACTGCAGCAGGTGCTCGGCCGTGCAATCGACGTTCGCGCCGAGGTCGAGCACGGTCGTGAAGCCGTCGTTCTGGTTCGGCATCACGGTCGCGATCGCGGGACGATCGATGCCGTCGAGCGTCTTGAGCACGTAGCGCGCCAGCGCCATCAGCGCGCCCGTGTTGCCGGCCGACACGCAGGCGTGCGCCGCGGGCTCGCCGCCGCCGTCGGGCGCCTTGAGCTGCTGGATCGCCACGCGCATGGACGAATCCTTCTTGCGGCGAAGCGCGACCTCGACCGGATCGTCCATCGTGACGACCTCGCTCGCCGCGACGACGCTGCAGCGCGGCCACTGGCGCGCGACCGCCAGCGCGTCGGGCGCACCGACCAGCAGCAGCTCGGCGTCGGGATGGCGTTCGAGGAAGGCCCGGCAGGCGGGCAAGGTGACCGACGGACCGTGAGCGCCGCCCATGCAGTCGACGGCCAGCCGCACGACACGAAACGGAGTGAGGTCGGTCATCGACGTTCAGCGAGCGGCACGGCGGCCCGCAACGGTACGCGATCGGGCCGCCCGAGACAATCGGGCGGCGCGGCAGGACGCGCTCAGGCGTCGGCCTTGGTCTTCAGCACCTTGCGGCCGCGATAGAAGCCGCTCGGGCTGATGTGATGGCGCAGGTGCGTCTCGCCGGTGGTCGGCTCGATGGCCGTGCCCGGCTGGGTGAGCGCGTTGTGCGAACGGTGCATGCCGCGCTTGGACGGCGACTTCTTGTTCTGCTGGACGGCCATGGGAATCTCCTGGTGCGCCGACCGCTCGGCGCGCGCGTCGTTCGGGACTCGCGGGCCCGCCGCGTCGACGATGGATCGACAGGCTCGGCAGGCCGTGGAAAGCCGCGGAGTCTACCACGGCGGCGTCACTGCTCCGGCTCGTCCGACCCCGCCGGGCCGCCGGGCCGCCACCCGGCCAGCGCACCGAACGGGTTGCGGCGCGGGGCCTCGGCAGGCTCGTCGCCGGCCGAGCCGACAGCGGCCGGCAGCGGCTGCGGGCAGCGCTCGTGCCGCGGGACGAGCGGCAGCGCCAGCAGCAGCTCGTCCTCGACCAGCGCGCGCAGGTCGAGCGAGCGCGTCGTGGCCAGCACGTCGTCGTCGATC
>CAZFET010000290.1:0-4614 GCA_964517545.1 uncultured Burkholderiaceae bacterium | reverse complement strand
CGTATGCCTGAGTTCGACGGCTTCGAGGCGCTGGCCGCCGCGTCGCGCGGATGGCCGGGCGAGGGCGAGGCGCTGCCCGCGATCGAGCACGCGCTGACGCACTTCGACTGGGTGCTGCACCCGCGCCGCTGGATCTTGCCGGCCGCGCTGCCGGCGCGCGACGCGCTCGCGCTCGCCGCGCCGCTGGCGGCGCCCGGCGAGGGACGCTGGTGCACGCGCGACGAGGCGCTCGCGCTCGGCCTGCCCGCGCCGCTGCGCCGGCTGCTCGGCGGCCTCAGGTGACCACGCGCTTGCTGCGCAGGAACTCGTCGACGAGTTGCAGCCGCACCTGAGGGTCGGGCAGCTCCATCAGCTTCTGCTTGGCTGCCAGCGAGATCGGCAGGATCTCGCACCAGCGGTTGGCCACCCAGCCGGCCTGGTCGAACAGGTGCGGCTCGAGGAAGGGCTCGGCGCCCTGCGTCTTGAGCGTGGCGATGGCGTTGGCCAGCCCGCGCACCGTGCCGATCAGGCGCGCGTCGGGCAGCACGACCTCGTCGTCGGCCACCGGCTGCGCGGCGGTCATCCACAGGCCGTCGCTGCGCTGCGTGGTCTCGCCGCGCGTGAAGCGGTGCGTGCCGCGGCAGCGCACCTGCAGGATGCCGGGCTGCTGGCTGTCGATGTCGATCAGCTCGGCCATCGTGCCCATCGCCTCGAAGCCTACTTCGTCGGCCGCGCCGCGCACTTCCGGGCCGCGGTTCAGCGCCACCACGCCGAACGGCCGGCTCTCGCGCAGGCAGTCGCCCATCAGGTCGAGGTAGCGCGCCTCGAACACCTCCAGGCTCAGCAGCCCGCCGGGAAACAGCACGGTGCGCAACGGGAACAGCGGCAGCAGGCCGCGCGGCGTGGTCATGACGAGGCGGCGGTGTCGAGTTCGCGGTGGCGCACCAGGGTCAGGCGCTCGCCGGCAAAGCGCCGCGCGAGCGCCTCGGCCGCGTACACGGAGCGGTGCTGGCCGCCGGTGCAGCCGATGGCGACGGTGAGGTAGCTGCGCTGGTCGTGGTCGAACGCGGCGAGCCAGCGCCGCAGGAAGCCCTCGATCTGCGCCAGCATCTCGCCCACCTCGGGCTGCGCGTCGAGGTACTGCGCGACCGCCTCGTCGCGGCCGGTCAGCGGCCGCAGCTCGCGGATGTAGTGCGGGTTGGGCAGCACGCGCAGGTCGAACACGTAGTCGGCGTCGCGCGGCACGCCGTGCTTGTAGGCGAACGACTCGAACACCAGCGTGAGGCCGCTGCCGCGCGCGCCGACCAGGTCGCGCATCCAGGCGCGCAGCTGCGCGGGCCGCAGGTCGCTCGTGTCGATGACGGTCGCGCTGTCGCGCAGCGGCGCGAGCAGCTCGCGCTCGCGCTCGATGGCGTCGACCAGCGCGCCGCCGTCGCGCGCCAGCGGGTGCGGCCGCCGCGTCTCGGAGAAGCGGCGCACCAGCGCGTCGGTGCTGGCGTCGAGGAACACGCTGCGGATCGTCACGCCCTCGCGGCGCAGCGCCTGCAGCAGCGGCGGCAGGTGCGGCAGCGACTCGCTGCGCACGTCCACGCCGATTGCCAGGCGGCGCTGGCCGCGCTGCTGCTCGAGCCGCAGGCACTCGCGCAGCAGGTCGGGCGGCAGGTTGTCGATGCAGAAGAAGCCGGCGTCTTCCAGCGCGTGCAGCGCCACCGACTTGCCCGAGCCGGAGATGCCGGTCACGAGCACGATGTCGCGCGCGGCCTCGCTCATCGCCGCGTCCGCTTGCGGCCGGCCGCGGCCGGGGGCGGCGCCGCTTCGGCGGCGGCCGCCAGCGCGAGCAGCTCCTGCGCATGCGCGAGCGAGGTGCCCGACGCGCGCGCGCCGAGCATGCGCGCGATCTCGGCCACGCGCGCCTCGCCGCTCACCGGTTGCACGTCGCTCGTGGTCGTGCCGGCGCGCGCCTGCTTGCTGACGACGACGTGGTGGTCGGCGCAGGCGGCGACTTGCGGCAGGTGCGTCACCGCCAGCACCTGGCGCTCGCGGCCGAGCTGCTTGAGCAGCCGGCCGACGGTGTCGGCCACCGTGCCGCCGACCCCGGCGTCGACCTCGTCGAAGATCAGGGTCGCGGCGCCGCCGTGATCCTGCGCGGCCGTGGTGACGGCGATCGCCAGCGCCAGGCGCGACAGCTCGCCGCCGGAGGCCACCTTGGCCAGCGGTCGCGGCGTGCTGCCGGCATGGCCGGCCACCCGGAACTCGGCCGACTCGGCGCCCCACGACTGCGGCTGCGCGTTGGGCTCGAGCGCGACCTCGAAGCGGCCGCCGCCCATGCCGAGCTGCTGCATCGCCTGCGTCACCAGCTCGGCGAGCTTCGGCGCCGCCGCGCGGCGCAGGCGACCGGCCTCGCGGGCGAGCGCGTCGTAGTCGCGGCGCGCCGCGTCGGCGGCGCGCTCGAGCGACTCGAGGTCCGCTGCCGCGTCGAGCGTCCGCAACTCGCCGCGCCACTGCTGCAGCAGCGCCGGCAGTTCGGCGGGCGGGCGGCGCCAGCGCCGCGCGAGGCCCATCCACGCGCCCAGCCGCGCGTCGAGCTCGGCCAGCCGCGCCGGGTCGATCTCGGTGCGGTGCAGATAGCCCGCGAGCGAGTGGCCGGCATTGTCGACCTGCGCCTGCGCGTCGCGCAGCACGCCGATCAGCTGCGCGAGGGTGGCGTCGTACTCGACCACGCTCTCGATCGCGTCGATCGCCCGGCCGATGGCGCGCGACGCGTTGTCGTCGCCCTCGCCCAGCAGGTCGAGCGCGCCGCGCGCCGCGTCGATCAGCGACTGCGCGTGCGCGAGCCGCTGGTGCTCGGCGTTCAGCTCGTCCCACTCGTCGGCGCCGGGCGCGAGCTTGTCGAGCTCGCCGATCTGCCACGCGAGCCGCTCGCGCTCGCGCTCGAGGTCGGCCTGCTTCGCGCGGGCGGAGTCCAGCGCGTCGAGCGCGCCGCGCCAGCGCGCGAAGGCGGCGGCCAGCGCGGCCGCGTCGACGCCGGCCTGCGCGTCGAGCAGCGCGCGCACCGCGGCCGGCCGCGTGAGGCTCTGCCACGCGTGCTGGCCGTGGATGTCGACCAGCGCGTCGGCCGCCTCGCGCAGCTGCGCGAGGGTGGCCGGGCTGCCGTTGATCCAGGCGCGGCTCTTGCCCTGCGCGTCGATCGCGCGGCGCAGCAGCAAGCTGTCGTCGGCCTCGAAGCCGGCCTCGTCGAGCCAGCCGCGCAGCGCGGCCGGCGTGTCGAACTCGGCGGCGATCTCGGCGCGCGCGGCGCCCTCGCGCACCACCAGCGCGTCGCCGCGCCCGCCCAGCGCGAGCTGCAGCGCGTCGACCAGGATCGACTTGCCCGCGCCGGTCTCGCCGGTGAGCACGCCGAAGCCGGGCTCGAACTCCAGTTCGAGCGAGGGGACGATCACGAAGTCGCGCAGGGACAGTCGACGCAGCATGGGTGCAGGGTTCAGCTTCCGCCGCCGGTGTACCAGTGCAGCTTGCGGCGCAAGGTGGCGTAGTAGCTCCAGCCGCGCGGATGCAGGAAGCGCACCTGGTGCGCCGAGCGTCGCACGACGATGCGGTCGCCGTGCAGCAGGCTGGCCAGCGCCTGCATGTCGAAGTTCACGCTCGCGTCGCGGCCGGCGACGATCTCGATGCTGACCTCGCCGTGGTCGGGCAGCACGATCGGGCGGTTGGACAGGGTGTGCGACGCGATCGGCACGAGGACCCAGCCGCCGATGCCCGGGTGCAGGATCGGCCCGCCGGCGGACAGCGCGTAGGCCGTCGAGCCGGTGGGCGACGCGACGATCAGGCCGTCGGCGCGCAGGTTGGCCACGTGCTCGTGCGCGATGTCGACCTTCAGCTCGACCATGCTCGCGGTGGCGCCGCGGCTGACCACCACGTCGTTGAGCGCCCGGCCCTCGAAGATGGCGTGGCCGTCGCGCCAGACGCCGCCTTCGAGCATGGTGCGGTGCTCGATCTCGTAGTCGCCGGCGATCATCGGCGCGAGCGCCTCGCGGAAGGTGCCGAACGGCACGTCGGTGATGAAGCCGAGCCGGCCCTGGTTGATGCCCACCAGCGGCACGCCGTGCGGCGCCATCTGCCGCGCGAAACCGAGCATCGTGCCGTCGCCGCCCACCACCACGGCCAGGTCGCACTGGCGACCGAGCTGCTCGGGCGTGAGGGCGGGCAGCTCGGTGTGGCCGGCGGCCAGCGCCGTCTCGCGCTCGAGCGAGACGTCCAGCCCCTGGCGCAGCAGGAACTGCGCGACCTCGTCGATCGCCGGGCCGATGCCCTGGGCCTGGTACTTGCCCACGAGCGCTGCGTGACGAAAGCGGGTCGGCATGGTGTGGCGGTGCGGTCCGGACGATTACAGCATACGGGTTTGCGCCTCGCGTCCGCGGCGGGGCGGCTCCGTACAATGAATTTCATGCTCGACGAGCGCGCCAAGACCTTGCTGCGGACCCTGGTCGAACGCTACATCGCGGACGGCCAGCCCGTGGGCTCGCGCACCCTGTCGCGCGCTTCGGGGCTCGACCTGTCGCCGGCCACCATACGCAACGTGATGGCCGACCTAGCGGAGCTCGGCCTCTTCGCGAGCCCGCACACCAGCGCCGGGCG
>CAZFET010000289.1:0-4652 GCA_964517545.1 uncultured Burkholderiaceae bacterium | reverse complement strand
CTCGCGCTTGAGGCGCGTGCCGTGGCACTGCGGGCACGCGCGCGCGGCCTGGTTGCGCGCCAGGGCCTCGCGCACCGCGGCCGAGTCCGTCTCGCGCCAGCGGCGCTCGAAGCTGGGGATGATCCCCTCGAAGGGATGCCAGCGCTTCACCGTGCGCCGCCGCCCGCCCGTGCCCTCGGCCTGGTACACGAAGGCGATCTCGGTCGCGCCCGATCCGTGCAGCAGCACCTGCCGGTGCTCCGGCGCGAGCTGCTCGAACGGCGTGTCGACGTCGAAGCCGTAGTGCCGCGCCACGCTCTCGATCAGGCTGAAGGTGTAGCCGTTGCGGCGGTCCCAGCCCTTCACGGCGCCCGACGCGAGGCTCAGGCTCGGGAAGGCCACCACGCGCTCGGGATCGAACACCGTCACCTGGCCCAGGCCCTCGCAGGCCGGGCAGGCGCCGACCGGCGAGTTGAACGAGAACAGCCGCGGCTCCAGTTCGGGCAGCGAGTAGCGGCACACCGGGCAGGCGAACTTCGAGCTGAAAAGGTGCTCGCGGCCGTGGTCGATCTGCAGCGCGATGGCGCGGCCGTCGGCGATGCGCAGCGCGGCCTCGAAGCTCTCGGCCAGCCGCTGGGTGGCGCCGCCGCCGACGCGCAGGCGGTCGATCACGACGTCGATGTCGTGCTTCTCGGTCTTCTTCAGCCGCGGCAGCTCGGCCGCCTCGACCGTCGTGCCGTCGACGCGAAAGCGCACGTAGCCCTGCGCCTGCAGGTCGGCGAACAGCTCGGCGAACTCGCCCTTGCGGTCGCGCACCACCGGCGCCAGCACCGCCAGCCGCGTGTCGGGCGGCAGCGCGAGCACCGCGTCGACCATCTGGCTCACGCTCTGCGCCTCGAGCGGCAGGTCGTGGTCGGGGCAGAACGGCGTGCCCGCGCGCGCATACAGCAGCCGCAGGTAGTCGTGGATCTCGGTGACCGTGCCCACGGTCGAGCGCGGGTTGTGCGAGGTGGCCTTCTGCTCGATGGCGATGGCCGGCGACAGGCCCTCGATCACGTCGACGTCGGGCTTGTCCATCAGCTCGAGGAACTGCCGCGCATACGCCGACAGGCTCTCCACGTAGCGGCGCTGGCCCTCGGCATACAGGGTGTCGAACGCGAGGCTCGACTTGCCCGATCCCGACAGCCCGGTGATCACCACGAGCTTCTGGCGCGGGATGTCGAGGTCGATGTTCTTCAGGTTGTGCGTGCGCGCGCCGCGGATCCGGATCGTGGGCGCGTCGGCCGGCGGCACGGCGGGGGAGTCTGGGCGGGCAGGCATTCGGCGCTCGGGGAAACCGGGCATCTTAGTGCGCCGCGCCGTCGCGGCCATGGCCCGCACGGCGCGTCGCGGCGGCGGCGCCCGGTCTGCCTGTCGGGGATTCCAAAGTCGACGACGCCTCGATCACCGTGCGGGCGGAGCGGTCCCGGGTCAGCCCGAACGACCGGTGTTGCCGTCGCGCACCACGGAACGCTCGATGAGCGTTGGGCTGGCGCGCGCCGGCGCGCGCTCCTACAGTCGCGGCCATGTCGATGCCACGCGCCGAACGCAGCGCCGCCGAGCAGTTCCGGCGCGACGAGCGCGCCGCCGTGCTCGAGCGCCGGCGCGCCGCCGGCCTGCGCAACGACGAGGCGCGGCGCCTGCCGATCGTGGGGCTGGCGCTGTCCGGCGGCGGCATCCGCAGCGCGACCTTCTCGCTCGGCGTGCTGCGCGGGCTGGCCGCGCGCGGGCGGCTCGGCCGCATCGACTCCCTGTCGGGCGTGTCCGGCGGCGGCTACGTGGCCGCGATGTTCGGCCGGCTGGTCGCGGCCGTCGGCATCGGCCGCGCGCAGCAGGCCCTGGCCGGCGCGCCGAGCCTCGTGCTCGACTGGCTGCGGCGCAACGGCCGCTACCTCACGCCGGCCGGATCGCGCGACGTGGGCATCGCGATCGTCACCTACCTGCGCGCGTTCATCGCCATCCACATCGAGCTGATGTTCGTGTGCGTGCCGCTGGCGCTGCTCGTCGTCGCACCGCACCTCGCGCAGCACACCTTCGAGTGGGTCGACGCCGACGGCTGGGAGCGCTGGCACACGCCGTGGTGGGCGTTCGCCGCGCTGTGGACCGCCGCCGTGCTGCCCGGCACGATGGGCGCGTACTGGGTGGCGCGCGACGGCCCCGATCCGTCGCAGGTGCGCCGCGGCGTGCCGGCCGGCGACCTGTGGTTCCTCGCCGGGCTCATCGGCGTGGCGGTGCTGGCCAGCGTGGTGGCGCTGGAGGCCGACGCCTTCGGCCGCTGGCGCGAGCGGCTGCGCGTGCCGCTGTTCGCCGCGCTCGCCGGCTTGTCGTTCGTGGCTGGGCACGCGTACTCGCTGGTGCGCCTCGCGCGGTCGAGCGAGCCCTACGGGCTGGCGGTCGCGCGCCTGCGCAACCGCCTCACGCGCGCGCTGCGTCGCCACGCCGGGCTCGCGGCCGGCCTGTTCGCCGTGGGGCTGGCCGACCTCGCGAGCTGGTGGCTGCTGCACATGTTCTCGTCCGACGGCGCCTGGCTGTGGAGCGGCGTGGGCCTCGGCAGCCTCGTGCTGCTGGTGCTGCGCACCTTCGCCACGCCGCTGTCGCAGCTGCTCGCGCAGGCCGCGCCGGGCGCGCGCTCGTGGGGGCCGCGGCTGCTCGATCTGGCCGGCGTGATCGGCGCGGCGCTGCTGGTGATCGCGTGGCTGGTGGTCGTGCAGTGGCTCGTGTTCGATCCGTCGCCCACCGAGACGCTGCGGCCGTTTCCCGCGTGGCTGCGCTGGTCGATGCTGCTGGCCGCGGTGCTGGTGTGGTGTGGCGTGTCGGCCGGCCATTCGTGGTGGGCCAACGCGTCGTCGCTGCACACCTTCTACCGCGCGCGTCTCACGCGCGCCTACCTCGCGGTGGGCAATCCGCTGCGCGGGCTGGCCGGCGACACCGTGCCGGCGCACGACGACGTGCGCAACGTCACCGAGGTCGTGCGCGGCGACGACGTCGATCTCGTGAAGCATCGGCCCGAGCGACGCGGCGGGCCGCTGCAGCTGATCAATGCCTGCCTGAACCAGACCTACGACGACGCCAGCGGCCTGTACAACGCCGACCGCAAGGGCACCTTGGTCACCGCATCGGCGCGCGGGCTGGAGATCGGCACCGACGCGGTGGTGTGCTGGGGCCCCGACAACGCGGGCGACGCGGGCAGCCTGGGCCGCTGGGTCGCGGTGTCGGGCGCGGCGGTGGCGCCGGGCGCGGGCTCGTACACCTCGCGCGGCTGGGCGCTGCTGCTGTTCGGGCTCGGCGTGCGTCTGGGCCACTGGATGCGCACGCCGCTGGCCACCATGCCGGCCCTGCACGGCTTCGCCGCGTTCGCGTGGCGGCGGATGGTCAAGCCGGCGATGCTGCTCAGCGAGGCCACGGCCACGTACTACGGCCGCGCGCGGCCGTGGTGGTACCTGTCCGACGGCGGCCATTTCGAGAACACCGCGGTGTACGCGCTGCTCAAGCGCGAGTGCGACTTCGTCGTCGCCGTCGACGCCAGCGCCGACGCGTCGTACGAGTTCGGCGACATCGAGAACCGCGTGCGCAAGGCGCGCATCGACCTCGACGCCGAGGTCGAGTTCTACCCGCGCGACGAGGCCGCGCGCCTGTTCACCCTCGCCGGCCCCGACCTCGCGGTGCTGTCGCCGGAGGACCTGGCCGACAACACCACCGCGCGCGGCGTGCTGCTCGCGCGCGTGCGCTACCGCCGCAGCGCGGGCGGCGACGAGCACCACGGCACCTTGCTGGTGATCAAGCCGTCGCTGCACGCGAGCCTCGACCTCGACCTGCTGGCCTACGCGCAGAAGCACCCGGCGTTTCCGCACGAGTCCACCGGCGACCAGTCGTTCGACGAGGCGCAGTGGGAGAGCTACCACCGGCTCGGCGAAGACGTCGGCGCCGCGCTGCACGAGACCTGGCTCGCGCAGGTGCCGGGCTGGCGCGCGCAGGCGGTGCACCGGCTCGTCGCGCCGGCGCGGCTGCGCCGGCCGACCCTGCCCGACGCGGCGAAGGCCGCGAGCGAGCCGGCGTGGCGCCGCACCGTCAAGGCCACGGCCATCGGCACGTCGGTCGGGCTGGGCGTCTCGGGCACCTTGCTGCTCGCGCTGTGGCAGGTGCAGGAGGCGCTGCAGCGCAACGAGCAGACGCAGCAGGCCGAGCTGCGCCGCGTGTTCACCGAGGTGTCGAAGGACCTGCGCGACTTCGACGGCGCGTGCCCGAAGCTCGCCGACCACACCACCTTGCAGATCGCGCAGCTGCGCGAGGCCGGCGACGCCGCGCCGCTGCTGCCGCTGGAGCGCCAGTCGATCACGCGCCTGCTCGAGCGCATCCAGGCCGAGTGCCAGCGCGTGCCCGAGGCGTCGGCCGAATGCGTCGTCGCCCACGAGCGCATGCAGCAAAGCCTGTGCGTCGACGCCACCAAGCAGCTCAGTGGCGCCGAGGTGCTGAGCTACTGGCGCCCAGTGCCGGTGCCGGCCGACCAGGTGCGCACCTGGTCGCAGGCCTGGGCCGTGATCGTCGGACGGCGCGCCGCCACGGTGGTCGCGCAGGCGCCGCCGCCGCCGCCGATGACGGAATCGGCGCCGGCCGCTGCACCCGCGCCGCTGCCC
>CAZFET010000288.1:0-4657 GCA_964517545.1 uncultured Burkholderiaceae bacterium | reverse complement strand
AGCGCGCGAGCCGGCGCGCGACGAACTCGCCCTGCAGCGGCTTCATGCCGACCATCAGGATCGTCACGTCGAAGCCCTCGTCGACCGCCTCGACCGGCCCGGTCACCGACAGCTCCAGCGTCACGCGCGGGAACTGCGCGCGAAAGCGCGGCAGGTGCTTCGCGAGCTGGTGCACCGCGAAGGCCGGCGGCGCGAGCACGCGCAGGTGGCCGCGCGGCTCGGCCGTGGCCGCGCCGGCCAGCGCCTCGGCCTCCTCGACGTCGGCCAGGATCTGGCGCACGCGCTCGAGATAGGCCTCGCCCACGTCGGTGAGCGACAGGCGGCGCGTCGTGCGGTGCAGCAGCCGCGCGCCGAGGTGTTCCTCGAGCTCGGCCACCAGCCGCGTCACCACGGCGGGCGCCAGGTTCATCGATCGGGCGGCATTGGCGAAGCTGCCTTCGTCGACGACGCGTGTGAACACGCGCATGGCTTTCAAGGGGTCCATCGTTTGCGATCTGGCAATGGTGCGTTTCCGTTGCCGCAGTTTATTCCCGATCGATCAACACCTAGAGTTCGCTTCATCGATGAGCCGCAACCGAATCCGAACGACTCACCGAGGCTGGACAAGACAGTGAAGAGAAGCAAGCACTGACCTGCCCGGATGTGCAACCCGATTTCCAAGGAGTTCATCATGAAAGCCACCCATCGCCTGATCGCCACCGTCGTGCTCGCCGTCGCCGGCGCCGGCGCCGCCTTCGCGCAGGAGGCCACGCCCGACACCTGGACGCAGGTCGCCGCCAGCAAGAGCCGCGCGCAGGTGCAGGCCGAGCTGCAACAGGCGCGCGAGGACGGCAGCATCAAGTCGTGGTCGGCCGGCTACATCGAGCCGCTGCGCTCGGTGAAGTCGCGCGACCAGGTGCGCGCCGAGTTCAATGCGGCACGCGCGAGCGGCGAACTCGAAGCCATCAACGGCGAGGTCTACGGCTACACGCCGGTGCCCGCCACGGTGTACGCGAAGAAGGCCGGCGCGGGCAGCGTCCGCTGATCGGCCCGTCCCGAGACGAAGCGGCCCGCCGGAGCACCCGGCGGGCCGTTTGCCGCTGACCCGGACACCGGCTCCTTCAGGGGCACGCCGCGATCACCTGCGACACCGCCGCGGTGAGCTTCTTGCCGTAGGGCACGTGCAGGAACTCGTTCGGGCCGTGCGCGTTGCTCTTCGGGCCGAGCACGCCGCACACCATCATCTGCGCGCGCGGGAAGCCGCGCTGCAGCATGCTCATCAGCGGAATCGTGCCGCCCTGGCCGATGAAGCCCAGCGGCTCGCCGAACTGCGCCATCGACGCCGCGTTCAGCGCGCGCTCCAGCCACGGCGCGAGGTCCGGCGCGTTCCAGCCGGTCGCGCCCCAGTGGCCGGCGCGCCCGTCGGGCTGGAACGTGACCTTCGCGTTGTACGGCGCGTTGTCCTCGAGCAGCGCCTTTAGCTCGACCGCCGCCTCGTGCCCGTCGACCAGCGGCGGCAGGCGCAGGCTGAGCTTGAACGCCGTGTACGGCCGCAGCACGTTGCCCGCGTCGCCGATGGCCGGAAAGCCTTCGGCGCCGGTGACCGACAGCGCCGGCCGCCAGGTGCGCGCGAGCAGCGCCTCGGCGGGGTCGGTGGTGGTGGGCAGCACCGCGCCGCCGTCGGCGCCGCAGGCCCACGGGAAGCGGCGCCACACCTCGTCGCGCAGGATCGCGGCCGCTGCCCGCGCCTGCTCCACGGCCGCGGCCGGGATCTCGCAGTGGAAGCCCTCGGGCAGAAGCCGGCCGCTGCGGCTGTCCTCCAGCCGGTCGAGCACGTGACGCAGGATGCGGAAGCTCGACGGCACCAGGCCGCTCGCGTCGCCCGAGTGCACGCCCTCGGCCAGCACCTCGACCTTCAGCACGCCGGTCACCATGCCGCGCAGCGACGTGGTGAGCCAGAGCTGGTCGTAGTTGCCGGCGCCGGAATCGAGGCACACGACGAGCCCCACGTCGCCCAGCCGCGGCTTCAGCGCGTCGAGGTAGGCCGGCAGGTCCGACGAGCCGCTCTCCTCGCAGGTCTCGATCAGCCCCACGCAACGCGGCCGCGCGATGCCCTGCGCGTCGAGCGCCATGATCGACGTGATGGCCGCGTAGATCGCGTAGCCGTCGTCGGCGCCGCCGCGTCCGTACAGCCTGCCGTCCTCGAGCTTCGGCGTCCACGGGCCGAGGTCGCGCCGCCAGCCGCTGAACTCGGGCTGCTTGTCGAGGTGGCCGTACAGCAGCACCGTGTGCGTGCCGTCGGCGCGCGTGGCCGGCACGTCGAAGAAGATCACCGGCGTGCGGCCCGGCAGGCGCACCACCTCGAGCTGCAGGCCGGGCACCTTCTTCGACTCGACCCACGCGGCCGCGTCGCGCACCACGCGCTCGAGAAAGCCGTGGCGCTGCCAGTCCGGGTCGAACATCGGGCTCTTGGCCGGGATCGCGATGTAGTCCCGCAGCGCGGGCACGATCTCGTCGTCCCACGCGCGCGCGGCGAAGGCGCCGAGCGTCGCGGACTCGTCGGGCTGCACGGGCAGGTTCGGGTCGCGGGCGTTCATGGTGCGGGACTCCTGGGGTGCGACGGCCTCTCGGCGCGCCATCGGTCGAGCCAGCGCTCGAGCTCGGCGAGCACCTGCTCGCGGTCGGGCGCGGGCTCGTTGAAGAGCTCGTGGTACAGGCCGTCGAAGCAACGCGACCGCACGCGATCGGGCGGCGCGGCCGCGGCGAACGCGGCGCTGCCGGCCGGCGCGACGCAACGGTCGGCGCCCGCCCACATCAGCAGGGTCGGCACGCTCCAGCGCGACGCGCGCGTGCGCACGAACTCGCCGCCGTCGACGATGAAGCGCACGAGCCGCGGCGCGATGCGGTCGTGCACCAGCGGGTCGGCCACGTACGCGGCCACCTCGGCGGGATCGCGCGACACCCACGACGGACTCAGGCCGTTGCCGACCGCGAGGTTCGGCGCGAGCGGACCCAGCACCGCCAGCAGCAGCTTCTGCGCCGCGCCCATGCCGGCGTCGAGCGCGGGCGACGACAGCACGAGCGCGTCGACCTCGCGGTGCCACGCGGCGGGCGACGACGTGGCGGATGACGCAGCGGCGGACGGCAGCGCGTCCGGCACGCCTTCGGCGACGAAACGCGCCGCCACCAGCCCGCCCATGCTGTGGCCGAGCAGCACGAGCGGACCGTCGCGCGACGCGCGCACCGCATCGATCACGCGCGCGAGGTCGGCCAGCAGCGCGTCGTCGCGGGCGATCACCCCGCGCGCGCCTTCGCTGCGGCCGTGCCCGCGATGGTCGTAGCCGACGACGTGCCAGCCCTGGTCGTTGAGGCGCGCGGCCACGTGCGCGTAGCGCCCGCAGTGCTCGCCCAGACCGTGCACCAGCAGCACCGTGCCGTGCGCGCCGGCCGCCCGGCTCGGCCACTCGCGCAGGTGCAACGACAGGCCGTCGTCGGTGGCGAGGGTGGCGGGTACTGCGCGCATCGACGGCAGTTTACGGGCGCGCCGGCGCCGATGCGCTACGCTGCCGCGGCACGCGCCGGTGCCGCGTCGAGCGCCGTGGCGAGGTCGTGTCCCGCAGCCGAAGGAGCCCCGCATGGAATCGTTCTTCCGCGTCGAACGCAGCGACGACGGCATCGCCCGCCTGACCTTCGACCGCCCCGAGCGCATGAACACGATGTCGCCGCCGTTCTTCCCCGCGCTGCGCGACGCGGTGCGCACGCTCGACGCCGACGGCCGCACGCGCGTGCTCGTGGTGTCGTCGACCGGCAGGCACTTCAGCGCCGGCATGGCGCTCGACGTGTTCAAGGCCGACGACCCGATGCTCGACACGTCGAGCGCCCGCGCGCGACTGCGCTTCCAGCGCATGCTCGCGCAGCTGATGGAGTGCTTCGACGCGCTCGACGCGGCGCGCTTCCCGGTGATCTGCGCCGTGCAGGGCGGCTGCATCGGCGGCGCGCTCGACCTCGCCTGCGCCTGCGACATCCGCGTGTGCAGCGCCGATGCGTTCTTCTGCGTGCAGGAGATCCACGTCGGCATGGCCGCCGACCTCGGCACCCTGCAGCGCCTGCCGAAGCTGGTGCCGGCGGGGCTGGCGCGCCAGATGGCCTACACAGGCGAGCGGCTCGACGCGCAGCGCGCGCTGGCCGCCGGCCTGGTGAACGCGGTGCTGCCCGATGCCGGCGCGACCCTGGAACACGCGCTCGCGCTCGCGCGCGACATCGCCGCCAAGAGCCCGCTGGCCGTCAGCACGAGCAAGCTCGCGCTGAACCACGCGCGCGACCACGGCACGGCCGAGACCCTGGCGCACATGGCCGTGCTGCAGAGCGCGGCCTTCGACATCGGCGAGATGCAACGCGCCATCGCGGCATGGCAGGGCAAGCGCGCCGGCGAGTTCGAGCCGCTAGGCGAGCTCGGCCGCGACTGACGACGCGAGCGAGCGCCCGAGGCAGCGCGCGAGCGCCAGCCGAGAGCTTGCGCGGATCCGGCTCCGCCGGTCCGCCGCAAGGGCCCCCTCGGCGGCAGCGAGCGACACGAGCGCGTAGCACCACCACTCCCACAACCCGCACGCCGCGGAACCCAACCGAGAGCTTGCGCGGATCCGGCTCCGCCGGTCCGCCGCAAGGGCCCCCTCGGGGG
>CAZFET010000287.1:3860-4660 GCA_964517545.1 uncultured Burkholderiaceae bacterium | reverse complement strand
ATCCGCCCGCCGGGCTTCGCGCACCTCGCCGCGCTCGACGAGATGGCGCGCGGCCACATGATCGCCGACGCGGTGGCGGTGATCGGCACCATGGACATCGTGTTCGGCGAGATCGATCGATGATGCAGCTGTCCGAGTCGACCCGCGAGCGCTTCGCGAAAGAGGTCGCCAAGTACCCCGCCGACCAGAAGCAGTCGGCCGTGATGGCCTGCCTGGCCATCGTCCAGCAGGAGCAGGGCTGGGTTTCGCGCGAGGCCGAGGAGGCCGTGGCCGCGTACCTCGGCATGCCGCCGATCGCGGTGCATGAGGTCACCACCTTCTACAACATGTACAACCAGCAGCCGGTCGGGCGCTTCAAGCTCAACGTCTGCACCAACCTGCCGTGCGCGCTGCGCGACGGGCAGAAGGCGCTCGAGCACCTGTGCCGGCGCCTCGGCGTCGACGAAGGCGGCACCACCGCCGACGGGCTCTTCACGGTGCAGAAGTGCGAGTGCCTGGGCGCCTGCGCCGACGCGCCGGTCATGCTGGTCAACGACCGGCAGATGGTGAGCTTCATGAGCCCCGAGCGGGTCGATGAACTGCTGGCGACCCTGGCGTCGCACGCGAAGCAGGGGGCCTGACCGATGCGCTTGGACCTGTCGAAGTTCCAGGCCACGGGCCGCGAAACCTGCTTCCACGACCGCCACCTCGGCGCGCAGATCTACGCCGGCCTCGACGGCCGCAACTGGCGGCTGAAGGACTACGAGGCGCGCGGCGGCTACAAGGCGCTGCGCAGGATCCTCGGTGCCGACGGCGGCCCG
>CAZFET010000287.1:3177-3850 GCA_964517545.1 uncultured Burkholderiaceae bacterium | reverse complement strand
GCCCGGGCATGACACCCGAGCAGGTGATCGCCGAGGTCAAGACCAGCGCGCTGCGCGGACGCGGCGGCGCCGGCTTCCCGACCGGCCTGAAGTGGAGCTTCATGCCGCGGCAGTTCCCGGGGCCGAAGTACCTCGTGTGCAACTCCGACGAGGGCGAGCCCGGCACCTGCAAGGACCGCGACATCCTCGCGTACAACCCGCACATCGTCATCGAGGGCATGGCGATCGCCGCGTACGCGATGGGCATCGCCACCGGCTACAACTACATCCACGGCGAGATCTTCGAGGTGTACGAGCGCTTCGAGGAAGCGCTCGCCGAGGCGCGCGCGGCCGGCTACCTGGGCGATCGCATCCTCGGCTCGGGCTTCGGCTTCCAGCTGCACGCGCACCACGGCTTCGGCGCGTACATCTGCGGCGAGGAGACGGCGCTGCTCGAGTCGCTCGAGGGCAAGAAGGGCCAGCCGCGCTTCAAGCCGCCGTTCCCGGCGAGCTTCGGCCTGTACGGCAAGCCCACGACGATCAACAACACCGAGACCTTCGCCGCGGTGCCGTGGATCATCAACCACGGCGGCGAGGCCTACCTCGCGATCGGCAAGCCCAACAACGGCGGCACCAAGATCTTCTCGGTGGTCGGCGACGTCGAGCGGCCCGGCAACTTCGAGGTGCCGCTGGG
>CAZFET010000287.1:0-3167 GCA_964517545.1 uncultured Burkholderiaceae bacterium | reverse complement strand
TCTGCTCCGGTATTGCCCGGCGAGGTCATCATGGACTGCACCATGGACTACGACAGCATCGCCAAGGCCGGCTCGATGCTGGGCTCCGGCGCGGTGATCGTGATGGACGACACCCGTTGCATGGTGAAGTCGCTGCTGCGGCTGTCGTACTTCTACCAGCACGAGTCGTGCGGGCAGTGCACGCCGTGCCGCGAAGGCACCGGCTGGCTGTGGCGCATGGTCGATCGCATCGAGCACGGCCGCGGCCGCAAGGAAGACCTCGAACTGCTCGACTCGGTGGCCGACAACATCAAGGGCCGCACGATCTGCGCGCTCGGCGACGCCGCGGCGATGCCGGTGCAGGGCATGCTCAAGCACTTCCGCGACGAGTTCGTGCACCACATCGAACACAAGACCTGCAAGGTCCCGTCCTACGTCTGAACGAGGCGGGCGCACCATGATCGAAATCGAACTCGACGGCAAGAAGGTCAGCGTGCCCGAAGGCAGCATGGTGATGCATGCGGCCGAGGCGGCCGGCACCTACGTGCCGCACTTCTGCTACCACAAGAAGCTCTCCATCGCCGCCAACTGCCGCATGTGCCTGGTGGACGTGGAGAAGGCGCCCAAGCCCATGCCGGCGTGCGCCACGCCGGTGACGCAGGGCATGGTCGTGCGCACCAAGAGCGACAAGGCGGTCAAGGCGCAGCAGGGCGTGATGGAGTTCCTGCTGATCAACCACCCGCTCGACTGCCCGATCTGCGACCAGGGCGGCGAGTGCCAGCTGCAGGACCTGGCGGTCGGCTACGGCGCCGGCGCGTCGCGCTACACGGAAGAAAAGCGCGTCGTCTTCCACAAGAACGTCGGGCCGCTCGTCTCGATGGAAGAGATGAGCCGCTGCATCCACTGCACGCGCTGCGTGCGCTTCGGCCAGGAGATCGCCGGCGTCATGGAGCTCGGCATGCTCCATCGCGGCGAGCACTCCGAGATCACCACCTTCGTCGGCCGCACGGTCGATTCCGAGCTGTCGGGCAACATGATCGACATCTGCCCGGTCGGCGCGCTCACGAGCAAGCCGTTCCGCTACAGCGCCCGCACCTGGGAGCTGGCGCGCCGCAAGAGCGTGAGCCCGCACGACTCCACCGGCGCCAACCTCGTGGTGCAGGTCAAGGGCACGAAGGTCATGCGCGTGGTGCCGCTGGAGAACGAGGACGTCAACGAGTGCTGGATCGCCGACCGCGACCGCTTCTCGTACGAGGCGCTCAACTCCGACCGCCGCCTCACGGCGCCGATGATCCGGCACGGCGGGCAGTGGAAGGCCGTCGACTGGACCACCGCGCTCGACTACGTGGTGCGCGGCCTCACGCAGATCAAGGCCGACCACGGCGCGTCGGCGATCGGCGCGCTGGCCTCGGACCACTGCACGGTCGAGGAACTGCACCTGCTCGGCAAGCTGGTGCGCGGTCTCGGCAGCCCGAACGTCGACCACCGCCTGCGCCACGCCGACTTCCGCCACGACCCGGCGCGCGACGGCGTGCGCTGGCTCGGCACCTCGATCGCCAGCCTGAGCACCTTGCAGCGTGCGCTGGTGGTGGGCTCGTTCCTGCGCAAGGACCATCCGCTGTTCGCGCAGCGGCTGCGCCAGGCGGCGCGCCGCGGCGCGAAGATCCACGCGCTGCACGCACTGGCCGACGACTGGCTCATGCCGCTGGCCGGGCGCCTCACGGCCGAGCCGAGCGGCTGGCTGCGCGCGCTGGCGTCGGTGGCGGCGGCCATCGCGGCGGCCAGGGGCGTGGCCGCGCCGGTCGCAGCCGAGGTCGACGCCAACGCCAGGGCGGTCGGCGAGTCGCTGCTGGGCGGCGAGCGCAAGGCCGTGCTGCTGGGCAATGCGGCCGCGCAGCATCCGCAGGCGGGCGAACTGCTGGCCCTGGCGAACTGGATCGGCGAGCAGACCGGCGCGACCGTGGGCTACCTGTGCGAGTCGGCCAACAGCGTGGGCGCGCAACTCGTCGGGGCCGTGCCCGGCCCGGGCGGCCTGAACGCGGCGGCCATGCTGTCGCAGCCGCGCAAGGCCTACGTGCTGCTCGGCAGCGAGCCGGTGCTCGAGGCGGCCGATCCGTCGGCCGCGCGCGCCGCGCTCGGCGCGGCCGAGATGGTGATCGCGCTCACGTCGTTCAACGACGCCAATGTCGAGTTCGCGGACGTGATGCTGCCGATCGCGCCGTTCACCGAGACCGCGGGTTCGTTCGTCAACGCCGAAGGGCGGCTGCAGAGCTTCGTCGGCGTGGTGCCGCCGCTGGGCGAGACGCGGCCGGCGTGGAAGGTGCTGCGCGTGCTGGGCAACCTGCTCGGGCTCGAGGGCTTCGAGCACGACAGCGCCGAGGCCGTGCGCGCCGAGGCGCTGGGCGACGGCTCGCGCATCGCCGCGCGGCTCTCGAACGCCACGTCGCTGCCGCTGCCCGCGTCGCTGCCGGTGGCGGGCTCCGGGCTGGAGCGCATCGCCGACGTGCCGATCTACAGCGCCGACGCGCTCGTGCGGCGCGCCCGTTCGCTGCAGCTCACGAACGACGCGAAGCCGCCGGTCGCGAGCCTGTCGTCGGCCGTGTGGCAGCGCCTGGGCCTGGCCGAAGGCGAGCGCGTGCGCGTCACGCAGGGCTCGGCCTTCGCGGTGCTGGCGGCGCGGCTCGACACGACCCTGGCCGAGCGCGCCGTGCGCGTGCCCGCCGGCCATGCCGACACGGCGTCGCTCGGCGCCATGTTCGGCGACGTCACCGTCGCGAAGGCTTGAGCGGCCATGATCGACACCTTCAACAGCTACGGCGCCTCGCTGCTCGGCCCCACGTGGTGGCCGGTGGTGTGGAACCTCGTCAAGATCGTCGCGCTCGTGCTGCCGCTGATGATCTGCGTGGCCTACCTCACCCTGTGGGAGCGCAAGGCCATAGGCTGGAGCCAGATCCGCCCGGGCCCGAACCGCGTGGGCCCGTACGGCCTGCTGACGCCGATCGCCGATGCGGTGAAGCTGATCTTCAAGGAGATCATCCGCCCGACCGCGGCCAACAAGGCGCTGTTCTTCCTCGGCCCGGTGATGACCATCATGCCGGCGCTCGCGGCGTGGGCGGTGGTGCCGTTCGGCCCCGACGTGGCGCTGGCCAACGTCAACGCAGGCCTGCTCTTCCTGATGGCGATCACGT
>CAZFET010000286.1:2401-4678 GCA_964517545.1 uncultured Burkholderiaceae bacterium | reverse complement strand
CCGCTGCCTCGCCAACCTCATCGACAACGCGCGCCGCTACGGCGGCGGCGAGGTCATGGTCGTGCTGAAGCGAACGGGCGGGTCGGTCGAGTGCCGCGTGTGCGACCGCGGCCCCGGTGTGCCCGAGGCCTACCGCGAGCGCATCTTCGAGCCGTTCTTCCGTCTGCCGGGCCACGCCGAGCGCGAAGGCGGCGTCGGGCTCGGCCTGTCGCTGGTGCGGCAGATCGCCGCGCGACACGCGGGCCGCGTGCGCTGCGAACCGCGCGAAGGCGGCGGCAGCTGCTTCGTGCTGAGCCTGCCGGCGGCCTGACGGGCCGCGCGCCCGTCGAGCAGTCTCGACAGCGCGCTCGCACGACCGCGGCCCGAGCCGTTAAGCTGCCCGTCGTCGCAACCCGGAGCACGCGATGGCCGAGCGCAAGCCCTTCGATGTCGTCATCCTCGGTGCCACCGGCTTCACCGGCCGGCAGGCGGTGCGGGCGCTCGGGCGCCGCGGCGGCGCGCTGAAGTGGACGGTGGCCGGGCGCGACGCGGCCAGGCTCGCCGCGCTGGGCGCACCGGCCGAGCCGATCGTCGCCGACACCGGCGACGTCGCGTCGCTCGACGCGCTGGCCGCGAAGACGCGCGTGCTGGTCAACTTCGCCGGGCCCTACGCGCCGTCGGGCGAGGCGGTCGTGGTGGCCTGCATCGCGCAGGGCACGCACTACCTCGACCTGTCCGGCGAGACCTTCTGGGTGCGCGAGATGATCGCGCGCCACCATCGTGCCGCGCAGCGCGCCGGCGTGAAGGTCATGCCGACCGCCGGCTACGAGTCGCTGCCCTTCGACCTGGCCGTGCTGTGGGGCGCCACGCGCCTGGCCCAGCGGCACGGCGCGCCGTGCCGCGAACTGAAGATCGTGGTCAGCGTGACGGGCACGCGCAGCCTCAAGCCCGACGACGCGGTGAGCGGCGGCACGGTCGAGTCGCTGCGCTCGATGCTCGAGTACGACACGAGCGACTGCGTGCGCAACCCGGCGTGCCTGATGCCCGACCCCGGCAGCGCCGAGGCCGCGGCGGCCGCGCGCCGCAACGCCATCGACTTCGTGCCGCGCTTCGACGCGGACGTGCAGGCCGTGGTCGCGCCGACCCTGCCAGCGCCGTTCGTCAATCCGCCGATGGTGCTGCGCTCGGTGGCGCTGCTCGACGACCCCTCGCTGTTCGCGCCCGAGTTCGCGTACCGCGAGGCCACCAACATGGCCGTGCTGGTGCCGCGCTTCGAGTTCATGCCGCACGCGGCGACCCTGCCGCTGCAGTGGGCGGCCGCCGCGTCGCTCGCGGCGCCGCTGGCCAACCTCAGCGCGGCGATCGCCGGCCCGCTGCAGTTCCAGCGCGGCGCGCTGGACAAGCTGGTGCAGTGGCTCGCGCCCAGGCCGGGGCAGGGGCCGAGCGACAAGGCGCTCGACGGCATGGGCTTCGCGTTCGACGTGATCGCCAGCGCGACCAACGGCGCGATCTGGCGCGGGAGGGTCGAGGGCGACGGCCACCCGGGCTATCGCGCCGCGGCCGAGATGATCGTCGCGGCGGCCTGCGGCCTGGCCGACGGTTCGCTCGGCAAGACGCCGTACGCCGGCGTCGTCACCCCCGCCACCGGCCTCGGCCTCGAGGCGGTGGCGGCGATGGCGAGCGCCGGCGTGAGGTTCGTCGAAGGCTGACGGGTCGCCGGGGGCGACGCCGCGAGGCCTCACTTGTCGAGCTTGTCCTTCAGCTTGGCCAGCGCGTCGGCCGCGCACTGCTCGTCGATCGCGCCGCCCGGCGCGCCGCCGACGCCGACGCCGCCGACCACTTCGTTGCCCGCGCGGATGGGCACGCCGCCGGCCAGCGCGATGATGCCGTCGATGTAGACGAGCTGCGCCGCGGCCGGGTTCTCCTGCACGTTCTTCTGGATCGCCGAGGTGGGCGCGCGGAACGACGCGGCGGTGAACGCCTTCTTCTGCGCCGAGGCCAGCGTGTGCGGGCCGGCGCCGTCGGCGCGGTGCAGCGCGCGCAGCTGGCCGGCGCGGTCGACCACCGCGGCGGTCACGTTGAAGTTCTTCGCGGCGCAGGCGGCCACCGTCTCGGCGGCGATCTCGTTGGCCAGCGCGAGCGGCAGCACCTTCTCGGACTTGACCTGCGCGTGCGCGGCCAGCGCGGTGGCGGCCAGCGCGGCGGCGAGGGTGAGGCGGATCGTGTTCATGTCGGCTCCTTCGGGGCTACGGTCGGGGATGAACGTCGAGGTGCCGGCACTGTAGGAAGCGCCGCCGG
>CAZFET010000286.1:0-2391 GCA_964517545.1 uncultured Burkholderiaceae bacterium | reverse complement strand
CGCGCCGCGCCATTCGCGCGAATGCGCGCGGCGTTGCGTAGAAATACGGAACGCGCAGGGCGCGCGGTCGCGGCGCGCCGCGCGCGTCAGCCCGCCGGCTGCGAGTGCAGCGCCACGCGGATCGCCTCGGCCAGCGAACCGGCCTCGAGCTTCTCGAAGATGCGCGCGCGGTGCGACTCCACCGTGCGCGGCGACAGCGCGAGCGCGCGCGCCACCTCCTTGGCGGTGCGGCCCTCGACGAGGTGGTCGAGGATCTCGCGCTCGCGCGCCGACAGCCGCGCGAGCCGCGCCTGCGCGTCGCGCCGCGGCGCCTCCTGCGCGCGCCGGCGCACGTGCTGCGCCACCGCGCGCTGCACCACGTCGACCAGCACCGACTCCTCGACCGGCTTGGTGAGGAAGTCGAACGCGCCGGTGTTGAACGCGCGGCGGCACGCCGCCAGCTCGCCGTGGCCGGTGACGATGACCACCGGCAGGTCCACGCGCGCCGCCTTCAGCGACTCCAGCAGCGCGAGCCCGGTCTCGCCGGGCATGCGCATGTCCAGCAGGATGCAGCCCACCTGCTCGGGGTCGAGCCGCTCGCGCAGCGCGGCGCCGCCGTCGCAGCCCACGCTGGCGAAGCCGTAGGCCGCGAGCAGCAGCGCGAAGCCCTCGCGCACGGCCGCGTCGTCGTCGACGAGGTAGACCAGCGGCTGGTGCAGCGACGGGTGATCGGACGGCGCGCGCTCAGCCACGGCGCGCCCTTTCGTCGTCGGCGCGCGGCAGCTGCAGCACGAAGCGCGCGCCGGCGGCGTACGACGCGTCGTGGCGCAGCTCGCCGCCCATCTGCTCGGCCAGGGTGCGCGCGATGGCGAGGCCGAGCCCGAGGCCCTGCGGCTTGCTGGTGGCGAATGGCTGGAACACGCGCGCGGCCTGCGCCGCATCGAGACCGGGACCGTTGTCGGTGACGGCGACCTCGAGCCACGCGCCGCGCGGTTCGCTGCTCAGCTCGATGCGGCGCGGCGGCGCGCGGCCGGCCAGCGCGTCGATCGCGTTGCCGACCAGGTTGTGCAGCACCTGGTCGAGCCCGGTCGGGTCGGCCAGCACGCGCGCGTGCGGGTCGAGCGCGCTCGCGTCGATCTGCACCTCGTGGCGGCGCAGCTCGGGCTCCAGCACGAAGCGCACCTCGGCCAGCCGCTCGGCCGGCGACACGGCCACGCGCTCGGCCGCGCCCGCGGCCACGCTCGCGCGCAGCCGCGCGACGATGGCCGCGGCGCGCCGTGCCTGCGCCACGTTCTGGCGCAGCGCGGTGGCGAGCGGCGAGTCGTGCGGCGGCGCGTGCGCGGCCTCGGCCTCGCGCACCTCGTCGGCGTGCAGCTTCAGCGCCGCCTGCGACTGCGCCAGCAGCGCGGCCAGCGGCTGGTTCAGCTCGTGCGCCATCTGCGCGGCCAGCTCGCCCATGGCCTGCAGGCGCGCGGCCTGCGACAGCGACGCGCTCGCCTCGGCGCGTCGGCGCTCGCGCCGCGCCTGCACGGCCAGGGTCGCGAGCAGCACCGCACCGGCCGCGAGCGCGCCGGCCAGCAGCGGCGCGATCCACCAGCCCGCCGCCACGGGTGCCGCGCCCAGCGCTTCGAACTGCAGCGAGACCGCGCCGAGCTGCACCGGCTTGGTGGCGGCGAAGCGATGCGACGCACCGGCGGGAGCGGGCACCGGTGCGAGGGTCGTGTCGGCTGCAGCAGTCGTGCGGTCGGGTGCGGTCGTGCCGTTTGGTGTGGCCGTGCCGTTTGGTGTGGCCGTGCCGTTTGGTGCGGCCGTGCCAGCGAGGCCGCCGAGACGCAGGCTCGTCAGCACGCGCGGCGATTCGCCCGCGCGCAGCAGCTCGGCCAGCGGCAGCGCGAGCCAAGCGCGGCGCGACATCGCGCCCGGCACCGGCGCGTCGAGCACCAGGCTGGCGGCCGTCGACGCGCCATCGGCCGGCAGCGCGCCGGCCAGGGTGCGGCGCACGGCGCCGTCGTCGATGCCCAGCGCGAGCACGCCGCTGCCGGGCGCGGCGAGGCGGCGGCCGAGCTCGCGCGCCAGCGACTCGTCGGCCACGTCGAGCGCGGCGGCCCACGTGCGCAACAGCGCGTCGAACGCGGCCAGCCGCTCGGAGGTGAGGCGGTGCGCGATGCGCGACTCGACGTCGAAGCGCTCGCGCGCCAGCGCCTCGTCGGCGCGCCAGCTCCACGCGCCGAGCAGCAGCGCGCACGCGAGGCCGGCTGCGGCGGCGAGCAGGCCGCGCTCGCGCAGCGCGTCGGCCCAGGCGTTGCGCGCGCGGGCCGAGCGGTGCGCGTCGGCGCCGTCGGTCGCGGCCGGCGTGCAGGCCGTGGTGGTGTTCATGCGCGCGATGGTAGGGCCGCGCGCTCCTTCACGCGC
>CAZFET010000285.1:0-4683 GCA_964517545.1 uncultured Burkholderiaceae bacterium | reverse complement strand
CGCGAAGGACGGCACCGTGTTCGGCAACCGCGAGCGGCTGCTGCCACCGGCACGGCGCGGCTACTACCGCGAGTACACGGTGCCCACGCCAGGCGTGCGGCACCGGGGCGCGCGGCGCATCGTGTGCGGCGGCGAGCGGCCGGCCGACCCCGAAGCCTGCTACTACACCGCCGATCACTACGCGAGCTTCCGCCTCATCGTGCAGTGAACCCGGTGCAGTCCGAATTCAGGTGAACCGAGGAGGATCGCGACCATGCTCTTGCAGACCGTCCGACCCAACATCGTCCAGTCGATCCGCGCGTACCGCGTGGAGGACTTGATGCGCACCGCCCCGGAGGCGGGCCACCACTCCCTCTACGCCAATCTCGCGGGCACCCAGTCCAAGCAGGAAGTGCTCGACCGCATCGCCGAGTCGTTCCTCTTCCCGGCGCATTTCGGGAAGAACCTCGACGCGCTGTTCGACTGCATGACCGACCTGGTCCACAAGTCGGGCCAGCAGCCGGGCTTCGTCGTCGTGCTCGAGCAACTGCCCGACAACCCGCGCTTCGACCGCGAGGCACGCGAGCAGCTGCTCGACGTGTTCCGCGACGCGGCCGACTTCTGGGGGGAACGAAAAATACCCTTCAGGTGCTTCTATTCTTTTCGGTAGCCCGCTCCCAGGAAATCGGGTCATGGGAGCGGGCGACGGAAGTGGCCCACCACAGCGTCGACGCCAAGGCCGCGAAGGCCGGCTCGAAGAGCGCGGCGAACGCGAGCTTCGGCATGAACATGCCGATGATGAGCAGCGCCTTCGACACGGCGATGTGGCTCAACGCGGCGTGAAGCGCGTCTGAGCAGCGCGCGCCTCGGCGCGACGAAAGGGCGGCCTGCGGGCCGCCCTTTTCGTTCGTGCCCTCGAAGCGCGCCGGGTCAGCGCCGCGCGCTGCCCACCGCCTTGGCCAGCGCGACGTACTGCGCGACCGGCACCTCCTCGGCGCGACGCTGCACGTCGAAGCCGCCGCTGAAGCCGCGCGCGTCGAGCCAGCGACCGAGGGTGTGGCGCAGCAGCTTGCGGCGCTGCGAGAACGCCGCGCTGACGATCTCGCCGAGCAGCCCGGCGTCGATCGCCGCATCGGGCGGCAGCGGGACCATGCGCACCACCGCCGAGTCGACCTGCGGCGGCGGATCGAAGGCCTCGGGCGGCACGTCGAGCACGTGCTCGATCGCGTAGCGCCACTGCAGCATCACGCTCAGCCGGCCGTAGTCGCGCCCGCCCGGCGCGGCCGCCATGCGCTCGACCACCTCCTTCTGCAGCATGAAGTGCTGGTCGATCACCGCGACCGCGGCTTCGAGCAGGTGGAACAGGATCGGCGTGGAGATGTTGTACGGCAGGTTGCCCACCACGCGCAGCCTCGCGCCGCGCTCGGCCGCGAGGGCCGCGAAGTCCACGCGCAGCACGTCGGACTCGATCACCGCGAGCCGCGGGTCGCGGCGCCAGCGCGCGGCGAGGTCGCGGTCGAGCTCGATCACCGTGAGCGCCCCCAGCCGATCGGCCAGCGGCACCGTCAACGCGCCGAGGCCGGGACCGATCTCGACCATCGCGTCGCCCGGCCGCGGCGCGATCTCGCGCACGATGCGCTCGATGACGCCTTCGTCGACCAGGAAGTGCTGGCCGAAGCGCTTGCGCGCGACATGCTTCACCGTGTCGACACCCGGACCGTGTGCGGGACCGCTCGCCGCAGCGCGTGCACCTTACTGCGGCGGCTCGCGCATCTCGATGTACGCGCGCGCGCGTAGCTCGCGCAGCCACTCGGCGAAGGCCTCGCCGAACTTCTGCTCGCGCAGCACGGCGCGCGCCTGCTCGCGCAGCTGCTTGGCGTCGATGGCGACGTCGCGCCGCTCCGTCACCTGGATCAGGTGCACGCCGAAGCGCGTGACCACCGGCGCCGACACGCCCCCCACCGGCAGCGCGTTCATCGCCTGCTCGAACTCGGGCACGAAGCTGCCCGGCGTGGCCCAGCCGAGATCGCCGCCCGCTGCCGCGCTGCCGTCTTCGGAGTTGTCGCGCGCCAGCGCCTCGAAGCGCGCGGCGCCGCTCTCGACGCGGCGCTTGAACTCGTTGAGCCGCGCGGTGGCCGCCTCCAGGCTCAGCTGCGCCGAAGGTCGCAACAGGATGTGCCGCGCGCGCGTCTGCGTGACCATGAAGGCGCTGCCGTCGCGGCGCTCGATCAGCTTGAGCACGTGGAAGCCCGCGCCCGAGCGCAGCGGCTCGGGCGTGAACTCGCCGGGCTTCAGCGGCTTGACCGCCTCGACGAACAGGTCGGGCAGGCGGTCGGCCGGGCGCAGGCCCATCTCGCCGCCGCGCTCTCGATTGGCGTCCTCCGACATCTCGCGCGCGACCTTGTCGAACGGTTCGCCGGCCTTCAGGCGCGCCAGCGCGGCATCGACGCGCGCGCGCCGCGCGGCGGCCTCGGCGATGGTCGCGCCCTCGGGCACCGGCACGAGGATCTGCGCGAGGTTCAGCTCGGTCGCGGCGGCCGCGGCACTGCGCTGCTTGTCGATCAGCGCGTCGACCTCGGCGTCGGTCACGCGGATGCGGCCCTGCACCTCGCGCTCGCGCACGCGCTCGACCAGCAGCTGGTCGCGCACGTTGGCGCGAAAGCGCGCGTAGTCGACGCCGCTGCGGCGCAGCTGCTCGCGCAGCTGGGCCAGGGTGATCTGGTTCTGCGCCGCGACGTTGGCCACCGCACGGTCGAGTTCGACGTCGTCGACGCGCGTGCCGCTGTCGCGCGCGTAGGTGACGAGCACGCGCTCGTCGATCAGCGCGTCGATCACCTGCTGGCGCAGGGTCGCGTCGGGCGGCAGCGGCTGGTTGGCCGCGCGCGCCTCGGCGCGCACGCGCGCGAGGCGCTGCTCGACCTCGGCCGCGGTGACGAGCTCCTGGTTGACGACGGCGACGATGTAGTCGGCCGAGCGCGGCGCGCTGCGCGCGGCCGACTGCGCCGGCGCGTCGGCCGCGGGCAGCGCGAGCACGAGGCCCAGCACGGCGGCCACGAGGAACGTTCGGGTCGGATCAGTCATGGATCGGGGGAGCGCTCGGCTTGGGGTCGTCCTCGCGCAGCAGGCGGTAGCCGGGGATATTGTCCTTCAACACCTGCAGCGGATTCGATCCGAGCCGCGACAGCCCGACGAGTTCCAGCTGCAGCAGCAGCCGCGTGGTCGCCTCGCTGCGTCCGGTGGACAGCCGCTCGGCCACCACGCGGCCGATCCAGCAGCCCGCGTCGTACTCGAAGCCGACGACCGAATCGGTGACGCGCTTGTCGCGCGTGCTGTAGTTGAGCCGGCCCACGCTGTACCACGAGCCCTTGCACGCGCCGCCGCCCGCGCCGTCGAACGCCTGCGCGAACGGGCTCGCGCGCCGCGCCTCGCCGGGCACGCGCACCGCCCCCGCGATCGGCCACTGCCACGCGAATTCGACCTGCTCGCTCAGCCCGCGCGCGAGGCGGTAGGTGGCGCCGATCGTGCGGTACGGCCCCGGCGAGTAGCGCGCGCCGAGGATCGAGCGCGTGGTGCGGCCGATGTCCGGGCTGTACTGCAAGGACGCGTCGAGCTGCCAGCGCGAGACGAGCTGCGTCGAGCCCAGCAGCAGCACGTCGGAGAACCGCTGCGTGAACGGCGCCCCCTCCGGCGTGATGCGCTGGTCGCGGAAGAGGTAGCGCTGCACGATGCCCACGCGCGCGGCCTCGGCGCCGCTGGCCGGATCGAGCAGCCGCGACGTCACGCCGGCGGTGAGCTGATGCGCGTCGGACACGCGATCGACGCCGGAGAACGCGTTGTCGGTGTAGATGGTCTCGAAGTTGAAGTCCTTGCCCGCGGCGTCGAAGTTGGGCAGCGCGCTCTGGTCGCGGAACGGCGTGTTGACGTACAGCACGCGCGGCTCCAGCGTCTGCCGCATCGCGCGGCCGAACCACGTCGAGTCGCGCTCGAGCACGAGGCCGCCGTCGACGCTCAGGGTCGGGATCGCGCGACTCGCGCGGCCGCGACCGTCGGCGAGAGTGCCGTCGACGTCGTAGCTGGCGGCGTTGAACGACAGCTTCGGCGTGAGCCAGCCGAACGGCGCCGTCCACGGCCGCGACAGGCTGCCCAGCGCATGCAGGCGCACGCCTTCGAGCCGCCCCGGCGTGCGCTCGCCCGACGGCAGCGTGAAGTGGTTGACCTCCCCTTCGAGGCCGAGCTCCAGCCCGCCGCCCAGTCGCGCGGTGTAGCGCGCGCCGAGCTGCGGCGAACGCTGGTACGGCGAGTCGAAGCGCGCCGACGGATCCAGGTCGTCGAGCACCTGCCAGTGCTGCACGCGGCCGTACAAGGTGACGTTGCCGCCGGCGGCCTCACGGCGGAACTCGCGCTGCCCCGCGAACTCCTGCGTCAGCAGCCGCGGCGTGATGCCGTCGAGCACGCGCGGAAAGTCCTGCCAGTACTCGTCGTCCGACACGCGCGAGGCGCGCAGCCGCAGGTGCGTCGCGCCCGGCGCGTCGGCCTCGGCGCGCAGCCGCAGCGCGTGGCGCGTGCGGCCGGCCACGCGATCGTCGGGCAGCAGGTGCAGGCTCGCCTGCCCGCCGTGCCGCGGCTCGAGCCAGCGGAACTCGCTGTCGAGCGCCTCGGTGATGGCGCCGAGGATGGCGTGGGAGGACTCGGGGGCGGGCACGA
>CAZFET010000284.1:0-4706 GCA_964517545.1 uncultured Burkholderiaceae bacterium | reverse complement strand
GTGCGCGGCGCCGGCGACGGAGCGGGCGTCGCCGCGGCCGGGGCCGGCGCCGGGCTCGGCGCGGCCGAGATCACGGGAGCCGTCGACGGCGCCGCGGCCTGCGGTGCCGGGGCGCGCACGGTCGGCGGGTCGATCAGCAAGGTGTACTCGCGCACCAGGCGGCCGCTCGCCCAGGTCAACTCGAGGATCACGTCGACGAACGGCTCCTGCACCGGGCGGTCGCTGGTCAGGCGCAGGTAGGGCCGGCCGTCGGGGCGGCGCAGCAGCTGGACCGTGGCGTTGGTGAGCGCGGGGTTGAAGTCGACGCCGGCGGCGCGGTATGCCTCGGGCGGCGCGATGCGCACGCGCAGGCTGGAGGCCTCTTCCGCCGTGATGCTGGTGACGTCGATGTCGGCGCGCAGAGTCTCACCGAGTGCGGACTGCACGGCCAGCCGGCCCAGGCCCAGCGCGTTCGCGTCGGGGACCGACATCCAGAGCGCGGCTGCAGCGACCGCGGTGAGTGCAAAACGGCCCGATCTCATCCAGCTGTTCTCCAAGGCGACTCCCAACTGCAGCATGCGTGTTCTGGCTTGCAGCACGCCGCGCTCGATTGTGTGTGAGTGACTACGCGAGGCGAACGAGTTCGCGGCCACTTCAGCGAAATCACAATATCAGCAAGCAGATACGCTGACAAGCTCATGCAATGGCTGACATTCCGTCACGCTTCGCACACTTCGCGTCTGCGTGACGGAGTTGTTGTCCACGGGCAACGTGAGCGTTCACGCCTCCAGCAGGATCCTGAGCATTCGCCGCAGCGGCTCGGCTGCGCCCCACAGCAACTGGTCGCCGATGGTGAAGGCGCCGAGGTACTCGGGGCCCATCGCGAGCTTGCGGATGCGGCCGACGGGAATCGTCAAGGTGCCGGTGACCGCGACCGGCGTGAGCTGCGCCATCGTGGCCTCGCGCGTGTTGGGCACCACCTTCACCCACTCGTTGTCGGCGGCGATCATCGCCTCGATCTCCGACACCGGCACGTCGCGCCTGAGCTTGAAGGTCAGCGCCTGGCTGTGGCAGCGCATCGCACCGATGCGCACGCAGAAGCCGTCGACCGGCACGGCCGGCGTGCCGAAGCCCTCGCCCTGGCCGAGGATCTTGTTGGTCTCGGCCATGCCCTTCCACTCCTCGCGGCTCATGCCGTTGCCGAGGTCCTTGTCGATCCACGGGATCAGCGAGCCGCCCAGCGGCACGCCGAAGTTCGCCTTCTCGGCGTCGTCGAGCGTGCGCTGCTTCTCGATCACGCGGCGGTCGATCTCGAGGATCGCGCTCATCGGGTCGGCCAGCAGGTCCTTCACCTCGTGGTTCAGGGTGCCGAACTGCGCGAGCAGCTCGCGCATGTGCTGCGCGCCGCCGCCCGAGGCGGCCTGGTAGGTCATGGTGCTCATCCACTCCACCAGCCCGGCCTTGAACAGCGCACCCACGCCCATGAGCATGCAGCTCACCGTGCAGTTGCCGCCGATCCAGTTGCGGCCGCCGCGCGCCAGCGCGTTCTTGATGACCGGCAGGTTCACCGGGTCGAGGACGATGACGGCGTCGTCCTTCATGCGCAGCGCCGACGCGGCGTCGATCCAGTGGCCGTTCCAGCCGGCCGCGCGCAGCTTCGGGAACACCTCGTGGGTGTAGTCGCCGCCCTGGCACGTGACGATGACGTCGCAGCGCTTCAGGGCCGCGATGTCGTAGGCGTCCTGCAGCTTCGTCTCGTTCTTCGCCATCGCCGGCGCCGCGCCGCCGACGTTGCTGGTGCTGAAGAACAGCGGCTCGATCAGCGCGAAGTCGCCTTCGGCCTGCATGCGCTCCATGAGCACGGAGCCGACCATGCCGCGCCAGCCGATGAATCCCGTGAGTGCCATGTCGTTCGCCCTTTCGTGGATGGTGGTTCCTGCATCCCCGGCTCGCTTCGCCGGGGACGGGGGCGAGACGAACCGGAGCCTGACTAGCTCTTGCCGGTGATGATGGTTTTGCCCGCGAGCGCGGCGAGCACTGCATCGCCCATTTCGCGCGTGCCCGCCTTCGTGGTGCCTTCGGACCAGATGTCCGGCGTGCGCACGCCCGCGGCCAGCACCGCGCGCACCGCGGACTCGATGCGGTCGGCGGCGTCGGCGAGGTCGAGGGAGTAGCGCAACATCATGGCAGCGGACAGGATTGTAGCCAGCGGATTCGCCACGCCCTGGCCCGCGATGTCGGGCGCGCTGCCGTGGCTGGGCTCGTACAGGCCCTTGCCGTGCGCGTCGAGCGATGCCGACGGCAGCATGCCGATCGAGCCCGTCAGCATCGCCGCCTCGTCGGACAGGATGTCGCCGAACATGTTGCCGGTGACCACCACGTCGAACTTCTTCGGCGCGCGCACGAGCTGCATGGCCGCGTTGTCGACGTACAGGTGCTCCAGCGCCACGTCGGGGTACTGCGCGTGCACCTCGGTCACCACGTCCTTCCAGAACTGGAAGGTCTCGAGCACGTTGGCCTTGTCGACGCTGGTGACCTTCTTGCCGCGCTTGCGCGCCGCCTGGAACGCCACGTGCGCGATGCGCTCGATCTCGGGCTTCGAGTAGCGCATGGTGTCGAAGGCCTCGGGCTGGCCCGCGAACGGCCCGTCGGGCGCGCTGCGGCGGCCGCGCGGCTGGCCGAAGTAGATGTCGCCGGTGAGCTCGCGGATGATCAGGATGTCGAGGCCCGCCACGAGCTCGGGCTTCAGGCTCGACGCGTGCGTCAGCTCCGGGTAGCAGATCGCCGGACGGAAGTTGGCGAACAGCTGCAGGTGCCGGCGCAGTCCGAGGATGGCCTGCTCCGGGCGCAGCGGCCGATCCAGCGTGTCGTACTTCCAGTCGCCCACCGCGCCGAACAGCACCGCGTCGGCTTCCTTTGCCAGCTCCAGAGTCGACGCCGGCAGCGGGTGGCCGTGCCGCTCGTAGGCCGCGCCGCCGACCGGCGCTTCGGTGAGTTCGAGCGGCAGGTCGAGCGCGCGCAGCACGCGCACCGCCTGCTCGATGATCTCGGGGCCGATGCCGTCGCCCGGCAGCACGGCGATCTTGCGCAGGGTCATGCCTTCTCCAGCCAGGGCCGACGCGCCAGTCGCTCGGCCTCGAAGGTGCGGATCGCGTCGGCGTGACGCAAGGTGAGGCCGATGTCGTCCCAGCCGTTGAGCAGGCACTGCTTGCGAAACGGCTCGACGTCGAACGCCAGCTCGCTGCCGTCGGGCTTGACGATCCGCTGGCGCGCGAGGTCGATCGTGAGCTGGTAGCCGACGAACGCGGCGACCTCGTCGAACAGCTTCTGCACGTCCGCCTCCGGCAGCACGATCGGCAGCAGGCCGTTCTTGAAGCAGTTGTTGAAGAAGATGTCGGCATAGCTCGGCGCGATGATGGCGCGGAAGCCGTACTGGTCGAGCGCCCACGGCGCGTGCTCGCGGCTCGAGCCGCAGCCGAAGTTGCGCCGCGCGAGCAGGATCGACGCGCCGCGGTAGCGCGGCCGGTTGAGCACGAAATCGGGGTTCGGTTTGCGCGCGGCCGGGTCCTGGCCGGGCTCGCCGCGGTCGAGGTAGCGCCACTCGTCGAACAGGTTGGGCCCGAAGCCCGAGCGGTGGATCGACTTCAGGAACTGCTTCGGGATGATGGCGTCGGTGTCGACGTTCTCGCGGTCCAGCGGCGCCACGATCCCCTGGTGCACGGTGAAGGCTTGCATGCTGATGCTCCGGATGCCTGCGCGCGCCTCAGACGAGGCGGCGCACGTCGACGAAACGACCCTCGATGGCGGCCGCGGCGGCCATCGCGGGGCTCACGAGGTGCGTGCGCCCGCCGGCGCCCTGCCGGCCCTCGAAGTTGCGGTTGCTGGTCGAGGCGCAGCGCTCGCCGGGCTCGAGCCGGTCGGCGTTCATCGCCAGGCACATCGAGCAGCCGGGCTCGCGCCACTCGAAGCCCGCGGCCCTGAACACCTCGTGCAGCCCCTCGCGCTCGGCCTGCGCCTTCACCAGTCCCGAGCCGGGCACCACCATCGCGAGCTTCACGTTCGATGCCACCCGGCCGCCGAGCCGGCGCACCACCGCGGCGGCCTCGCGCAGGTCCTCGATGCGGCTGTTGGTGCACGAGCCGATGAACACCTTGTCGATGCGGATGTCGGCGATCGCGCGGTTCGGCTCCAGCCCCATGTACTGCAGCGCGCGCTCGATCGCGCCGCGCTTGCCCGCGTCCTTCTCGCGCTCGGGATCGGGCACGCGGTCCTCGATCGAGACCACCATCTCCGGGCTCGTGCCCCACGTGACCTGCGGCTTGATCTGCGCCGCGTCGAGCTCGACCACGGCGTCCCAGTGCGCGCCGGGGTCGGAGTGCAGGGTGCGCCAGTAGGCCACGGCCTGCTCCCACAGCGGCCCGGCCGGCGCGAACGGCCGGCCCTTCACGTACTCGATGGTCTTGTCGTCCACCGCCACGAGGCCGGCGCGCGCGCCCGCCTCGATCGCCATGTTGCACACCGTCATGCGGCCTTCCATCGACAGCGCGCGGATCGCCGAGCCGCCGAACTCGATGGTGTAGCCGGTGCCGCCGGCCGTGCCGATGCGACCGATGATGGCCAGCACGATGTCCTTGGCCGAGCAGCCGCGCGGCAGGCTGCCCTCGACCCGCACGAGCATGTTCTTCGCCTTGCGCAGCACCAGTGTCTGCGTCGCCATCACGTGCTCG
>CAZFET010000283.1:0-4729 GCA_964517545.1 uncultured Burkholderiaceae bacterium | reverse complement strand
GCCGCAGATGCCGGCGTACCACCTGGTGCGGCCCGACCGCAGCGGCATCACGATGGTCAACATCGGCGTCGGCCCGGCCAACGCCAAGACCATCACCGACCACCTCGCGGTGCTGCGCCCGCACGCGTGGCTGATGCTCGGCCACTGCGCGGGCCTGCGCACCACGCAGCAGCTCGGCGACTACGTGCTGGCGCACGGCTACGTGCGCGAGGACCACGTGCTCGACGAGGACCTGCCGCTGTGGGTGCCGATCCCGGCGCTGGCCGAGGTGCAGGTCGCGCTGGAGCAGGCGGTGGCCGACGTCACGCAGCTGTCGGGCTACGAGCTCAAGCGCATCATGCGCACCGGCACCGTGGCCTCGACCGACAACCGCAACTGGGAACTGCTGCCCTCGCGCAACACGGCCAGCACGCCCGAGCGCCGCTTCAGCCAGAGCCGCGCCATCGCGCTGGACATGGAAAGCGCCACCATCGCGGCCAACGGCTTTCGCTTCCGCGTGCCCTACGGCACCTTGCTGTGCGTGAGCGACAAGCCGCTGCACGGCGAGATCAAGCTGCCGGGCATGGCCGACCGCTTCTATCGCGAGCGCATCGACCAGCACCTGCGCATCGGCATGCGCGCGCTCGACATCCTGCGCCGCCAGCGCCTCGACCGGCTGCACAGCCGCAAGCTGCGCAGCTTCGCCGAAGTGGCCTTCCAGTGAACCGCGGGACCGCCGCGGCACTCGGAGCATGACCCCCACCCTCGCTGGAGAGACCATGTCGCAACCGACCCGCCGGCACGTGCTGGCCGCCGCGCTGTTCGCCGCTGCGCTGATCGCCACGGCCGGCGCGCTGCTGACCGCCGCCCGTGCGCAGACCTACGAATCGCCGAACGAAGGGCCGTGGCGCACCGTCTCCGACGGCGCCGACGACAAGCTGATGCTGCTGGGCCACGACCCGGTCGCGTACTTCACGCAGAACCAGGCGGTGAAGGGCGACCCGTCCATCAAGGTCGAGCACCTGGGCGTGACCTACCGCTTCGCGAGCGAGGCCCACAAGGCCGAGTTCCTGAAGTCACCCGCGAAGTACATGCCGCAGTTCGGCGGCTTCTGCGCCAACGGCATCAACTACGGCGTGCCGTGGGGCGCCGGCGGCGGACCGGACACCTGGCGCATCTACCGCGGCAAGCTCTACGTCTTCGGCGGCCAGAGCTCGCGCGACCACTTCGAGATGGACACCGAGCGCAACCTCGCGCTCGCGCACCGGTACTGGAACGAGGAGATCGCCGGCCGCAACGCGCTGCTGCAGCGCGTGAAGCGCCTCGTCTTCCGCGTGCCGCACTACAAGACCGACAGCGCGCTGCAGCAGGAGTGGGAAGCGAAGCGCGCGGCCGGCACCTTGCCGGTCATGCCGGGGGCGGCGCAGGTGGTGCCGGCGCGGTAGGCGCGCCGGCGGCGACTCACAGCGGCGTGACGTTGCGGTACCAAGTGCCGCTCGTGCCGGTGAGGCCGACCCACACGTCGTAGCTGTTCGCGCCGAGCCGGTTGACGTAGACCGCGCCGTCGGTGGCGTAAACATACGCCTTGCCCGAAGTGGGGCCGAAGGCGTCGAACAGCACGGTGACGTGCACCGGCGTAGTCACGGTGCTCTCGGCGAAGCAGTCGCACTTGTACGTGCCGTTGGCGACGCCAGCCGCGTAGGCTGCCGTGTAGCCTGCCGACACGGCACCGGCCGTGGGGCCATGCGTCGAGACGCACTGCGCCGCTGCCGCACCGCCCGCGAACGTGCAGGTGGTGGACCCGATGATCGTCGTGACCGGAATGCCCGTGGCGCTGATGTTCAGGCCGCCGGCGTAAGCCAGCGTGTAGGGCGCCGTGCTGGGCGGCGTGCGGGTGGCCGCCCCGTCGATGGTGAAGACGCCGTCGAAGCACGCCTGGAACGACACCGGCAAGCTCGTGGTCGGGCTCTGGTACTGGATCTGGCCGGTGGTGCATTGGAATGCTCCGGCCACGGTCGCGCCGTTCGGATTCAGCGCCGCCGCGCGCTGGCCCGCGATCAGGCCCGGTGCCTTGACGTGCAGGTCCGCCAGCGACTTGACCAGCAGCCGCACCTTGTCCGGGTCGGTAAGCAGACTCTGCGTGTTGTAGACCAGCGGCCGCGTCGGCGCCGCGATGCCCGTGGAGGCTTCCGACGGCCGCTGGACGAGGGTCGGCGGCGCATTCGGATCGTTGGCACCGCCGTCGCCGCCCCCACCCCCGCCACAGGCGGCCAGAAGAACAGCGACGGAGGCGATCGAGGCGAGGCGGGCGTACTTCATGGCAGGGCGCAGTCGGTGAGTGAGGTTGGAGTTGAGTCGCAAGCAGGCTAGCCAGCCGCCGATCGAAACTCAATCCTCGCCTTCAGGACTTGACGCACGGCAGCGCGGCCGTTCGTGAACTACGCCACGCTTGTGCGCGCCCGCCCGATCCCTTACGCTGCCTCGCAAACAGCCGCACGCACGGCAGGACGCGGGACGCCGGCGGTCACGAGCGCCCCGCCCGCAGCACACAGGAGACTCGCCATGGCCACCACCTCCGCCAGCAATGGTGTCGACGGCATCCGAACCCTCGCGCTCGTCGGGCAGACGGGCGCGGGAAAGACCAGCCTGATGGAGATGCTGCTGCACCGCGCCGGGCGCATCGGCGCGCCGGGCAGCCTGGAGCGCGGCACCACGGTGAGCGACTTCGACCCGCTGGAGCGACGCTACCAGCACTCGCTGAACTCGGCGCTCACGCACTTTGACCACGCCGGCACGCGCATCCACCTGATCGACACGCCCGGCGCGGCCGACTTCCTCGGCCAGTCGATGACGGCGCTCGAGGCGGTGGAGACGGCCGCGATCGTCGTCAACGCGGCCACCGGCATCGAGATGATGGCCACGCGCATGATGGACTGGGCGGCCAAGCGCCACCTGTGCCGCATGATCGTGGTCAACAAGATCGACGCCGAGCACGTCGACCTGCGGGGTCTGCTGGCCAAGATCCAGCAGACCTTCGGCAAGGAATGCCTGCCACTGAACCTGCCCGACGCGGGCGGCACGAAGGTGGTGGACTGCTTCTACAACCGCGACGGTCACTCCGACTTCGGCTCGGTCGACGCGGCGCACCGCGCGCTGGTCGAGCAGGTGGTCGAAGTGGACCCGGCGTTCGTCGAGCGCTACCTGAACGACGGCGACGTCGACCCCGCCGAGCTGCACGCGCCGCTGGAGCAGGCGCTGCGCGAGGGCCACCTGATCCCGGTGTGCTTCACGTCGGCGCGCACGGGCGCCGGCATCGCCGAGCTGCTCGACGTGATCGTGAAGCTGCTGCCCAACCCGAGCGAGGGCAACCCGCCGGACTTCCTCAACGGCGAGGGCACGGCGGCGCAGCCGATGCACGCGCAGCCCGATGCGTCGAAGCACGTGCTGGCGCACGTGTTCAAGGTCACCGTCGACCCGTACGTCGGCAAGATGGGCATCTTCCGCATCCACCAGGGCACGGTCACCAGGGACAGCCAGCTCTACATCGGCGACGCGCGCAAGCCGTTCAAGGTGGGGCACCTGTTCATGCTGCACGGCAAGGACCACGTCGAGGTGCCGCGCGGCGTGCCGGGCGACCTCTGCGCGGTGGCCAAGATCGACGACCTGCACTTCGACGCGGTGCTGCACGACGCGGCCGAGGACGATCACATCCACCTCGCGCCGCTGGACTTTCCGGTGCCGGTGCACGGCCTGGCGATCGAGCCGAAGCGGCGCGGCGACGAGCAGCGGCTGTGGGAGATCGTGAACAAGCTGGTCGACGAGGACCCGTGCCTGCGCGTCGAGCACGTGCCGAGCACCAACGAGACCATCGTCTACGGTCTGGGCGAGCTGCACCTGCGCGTCATGCTCGACCGGCTGACCGAGGTCTACAAGTGCGAGGTGAACACGCGCCCGCCGCGCATCGCGTACCGCGAGACCATCACCGCGCCGGCCGAGGGCCACCACCGCCACAAGAAGCAGACCGGCGGCGCGGGCCAGTTCGGCGAGGTGTTCCTGCGCATCGAGCCGCTGCCGCGCGGCGGCTGCTTCGAGTTCGTCGACCAGGTCAAGGGCGGCGTGATCCCGTCGCAGTTCATGCCCGCCGTCGATAAGGGCGTGCGGCTCGCGCTGGACGCCGGCATCATCGCCGGCTACCCGGTGCAGGACGTGCGCGTGATCGTGTACGACGGCAAGCACCACAGCGTCGACAGCAAGGAGATCGCCTTCGTCACCGCCGGCAAGAAGGCGGTGATCGACGCGGTGCTGAAGGCGCGGCCGATCGTGCTCGAGCCGATCGTCCACATCGAGATCACCGCGCCCGAGCACGCGATGGGCGACATCACCGGCGACCTGTCGTCACGCCGCGGGCTGATCAGCGGCACCGACAGCGCGCAGCCCGGCACCGTGCAGATCCGCGGCCAGGCGCCGCTGTCGGAGCTGGCGAGCTACCAGTCGCGCCTCAACGCGATGACCGGCGGCCAGGGCCGCTACACCATCGAGCTGTCGCACTACGACACCGTGCCGCCGGCGGTGCAGCAGCAGCTGGTGTCGCAGTACAAGATCCGCGACGAGGAATAGCAGGCCTGCGCGAACGGCCCGGGCTCGGCGCCGGCACGACCGAGCGACGCGAGCCAGGCCGCGGCGGCCAGCAGCGCCAGCGCGGCGATCCAGGCGAGCGGCGGGCGGCGATCGTTCACGGCGCGCGCGCTCC
>CAZFET010000282.1:0-4741 GCA_964517545.1 uncultured Burkholderiaceae bacterium | reverse complement strand
ATCGCGTACTACGGCGACATGACGGGGCGACAGGTACTCGATCTGCTCGACCGGCGCGGGCGCGAGCGCGCGCGGCCGCAGCTGCAGCGCGCGGCGGTAGCTCTCCTCGGCGAGCGCCTCCTCGCCCATCTGCGCGTAGATGAGCCCGCGCAGGTTGAGCGCCTCCGGCAGGTCGGGCTTGGCGGCCAGCGCGAGCTTCACTTCGTCGAGCGCGGTGTTGATCTGCCCGCGGGCGTAGTACGCCGTCGCCAGCTCGAGCCGCACGCGCGCGCGCCGATCGGCGTCGGTCTGGTCCGACGCCGTGGGCACGTCGCGCGATCCGCCGACCGGGCCTTCGGTGGTGGTCGTGCAGGCCGCCGCGAGCAGCGCCAGCGCGAGCGCCGCCGCGCCCGCACGGATGGAACGGGCCTCGCTCATCGGGCGCCTCCGCGTCCTGCCGCGACGGCCGCACGCGGCAGCACGCGCACGGGCGCGCGCGTCATGCGCTCGGCCACGCGCGTGCGGTCCTGCACCTCGCCGGCGAGCTGGCCGCAGGCGGCGTCGATGTCGTCGCCGCGCGTCTTGCGCACGGTGGTGACGATGCCGCCGGCGCTCAGCACGTCGGCGAACGCGAGCACGCGTTCGCGCGGCGAGCGCGCGAGGCCCGACTGCGGGAACGGGTTGAACGGGATGAGGTTGAACTTGCAGGCCACGCCCGAGCGGCGCACCAGCGCCAGCAGCGCACGCGCGTGCCCGGGCGAGTCGTTCACGCCGTCCAGCATGCAGTACTCGAAGGTGATGAAGTCGCGCGGCGCCGCGTCGAGGTAGCCGCGGCAGGCGGCCATCAGCTCGTCGATCGGGTACTTGCGGTTCAGCGGCACGAGTTCGTCGCGCAGCGCGTCGTCCGGTGCGTGCAGCGACACCGCCAGCGCGACGGGGCAATCCTCGCGCAGCCGATCGATCATCGGCACCACGCCCGAGGTGCTGACGGTCACGCGGCGGCGCGACAGGCCGTAGCCGTGGTCGTCGAGCATCGCGCGCAGCGCCGGCACGAGCGCCGCGTAGTTCTGTAGCGGCTCGCCCATGCCCATCATCACCACGTTGCTGATCACGCGCTCGGTCGTGCCGAAGCGCGCGCGCAGGGTGTGCTCGGCGTGCCAGAGCTGCGCCAGGATCTCGCCGGTGCCGAGGTTGCGGCTGAAGCCCTGGTGGCCGGTCGAGCAGAAGCGGCAGCCGACAGCGCAGCCGGCCTGCGACGACACGCACAAGGTCGCGCGGTCGTCCTCGGGGATGAACACGGCCTCGACCGCGTTGCCGCCGCCGACGTCGAACAGCCACTTGATCGTGCCGTCGGCCGACGCGTGCTCCGAGATGACGGGCAAGGTCCGCACCTCGGCCGCGCCGGCGAGCTTGTCGCGCAGCGACTTCGCCAGGTCGCTCATCTGCGCGAAGTCGCGCGCGCCCTTCTGGTGGATCCAGCGGAACAGCTGGGTCGCGCGAAAGCGCTTCTCGCCCAGTGACCCGCACCACGCGGCCAGGCCGTCGAGGTCGAAGTCGAGCAGGTTGACGGCGGCCATGGCGGCGGCGCGCGGCGGGTTTGCCTCAGCGCGAGTAGATCGCCATCGCGGGGAAGAAGAACGCCACCTCGACCGCCGCCGTGTCCGGCCCGTCGGAGCCGTGCACCGCGTTGGCGTCGATGCTGTCGGCGAAGTCGGCGCGGATCGTGCCCTTCTCGGCCTTCTTCGGGTCGGTGGCTCCCATCAGCTCGCGGTTCTTCGCGATGGCGTTCTCGCCTTCGAGCACCTGGATCATCACCGGGCCGGAGGTCATGAACTCGACGAGGTCCTTGAAGAACGGCCGCGCCTTGTGCACGGCGTAGAACGCCTCGGCCTCGGCGCGCGACAGGTGCGCCATGCGCGCGGCGACGATCTTCAGGCCGGCCGCCTCGAAGCGGGCGTAGATCTGTCCGATCACGTTCTTCGCGACGGCGTCGGGCTTGATGATCGACAACGTGCGTTCGATCGCCATGTGTGGTTCTCCTGATGAATCAAAGGCTTGGCAAAGCCTCGAATTGTAGACGTGAGGTGTGTCGCCCCCGCGGCCGATGGACTCGACGCGACGGCCTCACCGGCCGCGGCCGCCACGACCACCGCCACCCCCGCCGCCGCCGCCGCCGCCACCACCACCACCGCCGCGCCGGCCACCGCCGCCGGCGAGCTTGCGGTAGAAGGCATCGCCACCGATGTAGCCGACCGAGGTCTGCATCGGGTCGGGCTGGCGCGGGCCCTGCTGGCCACCCTTCTTCTTGCCGCCGCCGCCGCCGCCACCGCCGCCGAAGCCGCGCTGCTTCTGCACGAAGCGGCGGTCGTAGGTCTGCTGCAGCGGATTCGGGATCGGCCCGTGATGGTCGTCGTCCTCGTCGTCGTGGTCGGCATCGCGCGGCCGTTCGTTGGCTCGATCGAGGTCGCGGCCTTGCGGCTGCGGGCGTCCCGGCTCGCGCGGCGGACCCGCCGGACGATCGGGGCCGTCGCCGCGTCGCTTGCCGCGCTTGCCGCGCTTGCCCTTGCCGTCGCCGCGGCCGTCGCCGTCGCGCGCCGCGTCGGCGCCGCCGGCGAGGCGGCGGATCGTGCGCACGTCGCCCTCGTCGAGCTCGACCCACACGCCGCGCTTGAGGCCGCGCGGCAGCACGACGGTGCCGTAGCGGATGCGGATGAGCCGGCTCACCGCCAGCCCGACCGCGTCGAACAGCTTGCGCACCTCGCGGTTGCGCCCTTCGGTGATGACGACGCGATACCAGTGGTTGGCGCCTTCGCCGCCGCCGTCCTCGATCGAGCGGAAGGCCGCGCGCTGGCCGTCGATTTCGACACCCTCGATCAGCTTCGCGCGCTGCGCCTCGTCGAGCGTGCCGAGCACGCGCACCGCGTACTCGCGCTCGACGCCGAAGCGCGGATGCATCAGCTGGTTGGCGAGCTCGCCCGAGTTGGTGAACAGCAGCAGGCCTTCGGTGTTGATGTCGAGCCGGCCGACCGACTGCCACTTGCCCTGGTGCAGTCGCGGCAGCTTGCGGAACACGGTGGGCCGGTTCTGCGGATCGTCGTGCGTGACGATCTCGCCGACCGGCTTGTGGTACGCGATGACGCGAGGTCGCGGCGGCGCGATGCGCACCTTGATCGGCTTGCCCGACACGCGCACCTGGTCGCCCCAGCTGATGCGCTGGCCGATGTGCGCCGGCTCGCCGTTGACCGACACGCGGCCTTCGAGGATGAGCTGCTCCATGTCGCGCCGCGACCCGATGCCGGCCTGCGCCAGCACCTTGTGCAGCTTGGGCGCGTCGGCCTCGGCCGCGAGCACGCGCTTCGACGGCTCGTGATCGCCGTCGTCGAAGTCGGCGTCCTCGTCGAACTCGTCGTCGTCGAAGTCGTCCGCGTCACGGCCGCGGTCCGGCGCAGGCGGCGAAGGCGACGTCTCGACGGCCGCGCCGGCTGCGGCCGGCTCGGGCTCGGTGTCGAACACGCCGGAGACCACGTCGGCGAAACGCTCGCTCGCGTCGGGCATGGGCACCGGCAGTCGCGGCGGCGGGCCCTGCGGCGCGTCGCCGCGCGGTGCCGCTTCGCCGGCTGGCCGATCGGCGCGCTGCTTGTTGCGCCCGCGGCGCCGATTGCGGTTGCGCCGCGGCCGATAGCCTGCCGGGCCGTCACCCGCGGCAACGGCCGGCGCGCCGCTGCCGCCTGCTGCGGTCGGCGCGTCGCCGCTGCCCGCCGTGGCTGGCGCGTCGGCACCGCCCGCCGTGGCAGGCGTGTCGCTGCCATACGCGGCGACCGGCGCTGCCGCGGCAGGACCCGCGTCCGCCGAGACGGACTCGGCACGAGCGTCGGAGCCCGCTGCCGCGTCGCTCGCCGGCGCCGCTGCGGCAGCCTTCGGGCTGCGACGTCGCCGCGGCTTCGCGGCCGCTGCGTCGCCTTCGGCGGGCGCCGCGGCTTCGGGCGCGGGATCCGCCCCTGGGGGCAGCGTGGTCGGGTCTTGCGTGTTCATGCTTGGGGTTCCGTCGGTGCGGATGCGGCGGGTTCGCGGTCGGCCCGCATCGAGCCGTGGGGATCGGTGTCGGCTTCGGCTGCGGCTTCAGTGCCGGGTTCGTCGGCAGGTGCGGCGGCCGATGCGCCGCCCGGCTCGGGCGGCGCATCGGCGGGCGAAGTCTCGATCGAACCGCCGGCCTGCGCCTCGATCGAGGCGTCGCCGCCGTCCTCGGGCAGCAGCGAACCTTGCTCCGGCGCGCGGGCCAGCGCCGTCTCGAGGCTCGCGAGCTCGGGGCCGCCGCCGACCCCGTCGAGCGGCGGGAGCTGGTCGAGGCTCGCCAGACCGAGGTCGTCGAGGAACTGCTTCGTGGTCGCCAGCAGCGCGGGGCGGCCGGGCGTGTCGCGGTGGCCGATCGCCTCGACCCAGCCGCGATCCTCGAGCTGCTTGACGATCTGGCTCGACACCGCGACCCCGCGGATGTCCTCGATGTCGCCGCGCGTCACCGGCTGGCGGTAGGCGATGATGGCCAGCGTCTCGAGCACCGCGCGCGAGTACTTCGGCGGCTTCTCCGGGTTCAGCCGGTCGAGCCACGGGCGCATCTCGGGCCGGCTCTGGAAGCGCCAGCCGCTGGCGAGCTGCACCAGCTCGACGCCGCGGCCCTGCCACTCGGCCCGCAATTCGTCGAGCAGGCTGCGCACCGTGTCGGCGACCAGCGCGTCGTCGAACAGCCGACGCAGCTCGCGCAGCG
>CAZFET010000281.1:0-4765 GCA_964517545.1 uncultured Burkholderiaceae bacterium | reverse complement strand
TCGGGATTGCCCTCCTCGTCGACCAGCTGCCTGACCTTCTCGGCCGCACTGTCGGTGAAGATCAGCGGCGCCGGAGGGGCCTCGGACGTGGTGATGGACTCGGCGACTGCGCTCATGAGGGCTCCTGGCTCGGTACGGGCGGCATCAGACTTCGTTCGATGCCGCGAGTTTAAGTGCGGGCTTCTCTTCGGTCTTCAACGTCCGGAGCTCGCCGTCGATGGTGGCGCCCTGGTGCATCTCGAGCGACTCGTACCGCACGTCGCCGCAGATGCGGGCCTTGGGCTGCAACTCGAGCAACTCGTCGGACGTGACCGGGCCCCACACGCTGCCATTGATGATCACATGGCCGGCCTTCACCTTTCCAGTGACCCGGGCTTTCTCGCTGATGACCAGCATGTTGCGCTCTTCGCCGACCGCGACGATGTCGCCGTGCACCTCGCCGTCGACGCGCAGGCCCTCGCTGAAGCGCAATTCGCCGTGGATGATCGTGCCCTCGCCGATCAGGGTGCGGATCGGCGGCTGCTTCTTGCGTCCCAACATCGTCGTTCTCCTCTCAGAGCTTCACGGTCTGCGACGCTCGCACGCCGCCTTGCTCGTCGAACACCCGAACCTGCACCGACTTGACCACCGCCTCGGGCGAATGTTCGATCACGCCCTCGACGCGGGCGTACTGGCGGAACTTCAGCGGGCGGCTGCCTTGCGGCATGGCATGACTCCAAGGACGTCCGTCGAGCGTGCCCACGAGTTGGAGATCGTAGCGCCCGCTGAAGTCGGCCGATGCGCGGCCGGAGCGCATCACGAGCAATTGATAACGGAGTTGGCCCGGCTCGCGCACCTCGGCCTTCAGGCCGCGCACGTTCAGGCCCTCGCCCGCCGCCGGCAGCAGCTGCTCGAAGAAGCCGAGGTCGCCCTTGAGCGTGAGGTTCTCGGCCTCGATCTGGCGCAGCTGCTGCGCCAGCCTCTCCTGCGCGGCGCGCTCGGCCTTGAGCAGGCTGTCGGCCGAGTTCGCGATCGACTGCGCGCGCTCGCGCTCGGCGCGCAGTTGTTCGACCTCGACACGCAGGCGGGCCAGCTCGTCGCGGTCGCCGCGATCGACCCCGGCGATGCTGCGCCCGAAGTCGAAGGCCCACAGCGCCAGCGCCGCCGAGAACCCCAGCATCACCGCGAGCACCGCCCACCGCAGCGGCCACGGCAGGTGGCTGCGCACGATCATGCGCGGGGCGCTGATCGACAGACGGCGGCGGAGCAGCTTCCAGCGCACGGTCCGGCGGTCCTCCGGAAACGAACGAGGCCGCAGTATGCGGCCCCGTGATCGTCGCGCGGTGAGAGATTGCGTCAGCGCTTGCTGAACTGCTTGCGCCGGCGCGCGCCGTGCAGGCCGACCTTCTTGCGCTCGACCTCGCGCGCGTCACGCGTCACGAAGCCGGCCTGGCTGAGCTCGGGCTTGAGTGCCGCGTCGTAGTCGATCAGCGCGCGCGTGATGCCGTGACGCACGGCGCCGGCCTGGCCGGACTCGCCGCCGCCGTGCACGTTGACCTTGATGTCGAACGCCGCGTCGTTGTTCGTGAGCAGCAGCGGCTGCTTGACGATCATGATCGAGGTCTGGCGCCCGAAGTACTGCTCGAGCGGCCGGCCGTTGACCGTGATCTGGCCATTGCCCTTCTTGATGAACACCCGGGCCACAGACGACTTGCGGCGGCCGGTGCCGTAGTTCCAGTTTCCGATCATCACCCGCTCCTCAGACTTCCAGCGCCTTGGGCTGCTGGGCGGTGTGCGGATGCGTGGCACCGGCGTACACCTTCAGCTTCTTGATCATCGCGTAGCCCAGCGGGCCCTTGGGCAGCATGCCCTTGACGGCCTTCTCGAGGGCGCGACCCGGATGGCGGGCCTGCAGGTCCTTGAACCGCGTGGCGTAGATGCCGCCGGGATAGCCCGAGTGGCGGTAGTAGATCTTGTCGGTGGCCTTGTTGCCGGTGACGCGGATCTTGTCGGCGTTGACGACGACGATGTAGTCGCCGGTGTCGACGTGAGGCGTGTAGATGGCCTTGTGCTTGCCGCGCAAACGGAGTGCCACTTCGCTGGCGACACGTCCGAGCACCTTGTCGGTGGCGTCAATCACGAACCATTCATGCTTCACTTCGGCCGGCTTGGCGCTGAAGGTCTTCATGAGCTGCTTTCGGATGGCCGGGACTCGAGGTCGCCGGCCGGGGAGTCGGCATCGCCGGGCGGGTGGCCCGCCGGCCGGCGCCTGCTCGGAACTGCTCGACGGGCAGCCTCTCGCGGGCGACGTGTTCCCGTGCCGATTTCGGGAAAGCCGAGGAGTATAGCCGAGCGGCTCGGCGCATCGACGCCTCCGGCACGCTGTCCTACAGCCAGGCGCCCAAGTGGTTGCTATATTGGGGTTTCCACTAGGTACGCCGTTGGACGACACACATATGGGATATCCAGGTGACTCTCTCAGCCGGCCGCCGATCGGCCGCCACCGGCACGACCGACCGCCGCAAGCCGCCCCGTCGCCGCGCTTCGACTGGGTGCCGATCCGTTCGCTGAGCGAGCGGCATCGCGAGCGCATCCATCGGCACCTGCTGGCGCTGCCCGAGCACGACCGCTACCTGCGCTTCGGCTTCGCCGCATCGGACGCGCAATTGGAGAAGTACGTCGAATCGCTCGACTTCGGTCGCGACGAGGTCTTCGGGATCTTCAATCGGCGCCTGAGCCTGGTGGCGATGGCGCATCTCGCTTACGACCCGGCGCCTCAGCGCGAGGGCAAGCCGGCGATGGCCGAGTTCGGCGTGTCCGTGCTGCCGACGCATCGCGGCCGCGGTTTCGGTGCCCGACTCTTCGACCGCGCCGTGCTGCACGCGCGCAATCGCGGCATCGAGACGCTGTTCATCCACGCGCTGAGCGAAAACGCCGCGATGCTGCGCATCGCCCGCAAGGCCGGCGCCGCGGTCGAGCGCGACGGCTCGGAGTCGGAGGCCTGGCTGAAGCTGCCGCCCGACACCGTGGCCTCGCACGTCGAGCAACTGGTCGAGCAGACCGCGAGCGAGATCGACTATCGCTTGAAGGTGCAGGCGCGCCTCATCGACCGCTGGAAAGACGCCGTCCATGAAGTGACTGCAAACATCGGCGGCGGCGGCTCGTCGAAAGACTGATGCGCGCGCACCGTCGCCACGCGCACCCATCCCCGGGATGATCCCACGCTGACGCGTTCAGTAACATTCACTACATTCCCCAAACGACGCGTCTGTGAGAGTGACGCACACCGAGGAGAGGTGCCCGCTTGGACATGCAGACGCTCCCGTGGATCATCGCGCTGGTCGCGATCGCGGTGCTGGTACCGGCGGTCACGCTGTGGGTGATCCGCACGCGCAAGCCGGCACCCAAGCCGCTGCCCACCGACTGGTCGCTCACCGCGCGGCCCGTGTTCAGCACCGACGAGCGGCGCGTGTACCGCCAGCTGCGCGAGGCGCTGCCGCATCACATCGTGCTGTCGAAGCTGCCACTGGTGCGCTTCTGCCAGCCGAACGACCCGCAGGAGGCGCGCTACTGGTACGAGCTGCTCGGCTCGATCCACGTGACCTTCGCCATCTGCAGCGCCAACGGCCGCGTGCTCGCCGCGATCGACCTCGACACCGACCGCGGCAACTCGCGCCGCGTGCTGCAGATCAAGCAGTCGGCGCTGGCCGCGTGCCGCGTGCGCTACCTGCGCTGCCCGGTCGACCATCTGCCCTCGGTGCCCGAGCTCCAGCTGCTGGTGCCCAGCAGCAGCGCCGCGCGCGGCCCGCAGCCGGCGCCGGTGGTGACCAACATCAACCGCGCGCGCGACAACCTCGCCTCCACGGTCGCCACGCGGCGCCGCGAGCGCGCCACTTTGTGGCAGGACTCCGGCTTCTTCCAGGACTCGTTCTTCGCGCCCGACAGCCGGCTCGACGCCTACGCCGGCAGCGACTTCTCGACGCTGTCGCCGTCGTCGTCCACGCGCGGCGAAGCCGACAGCGGGCCGACGCCGCTGCAAGGCGGCAACGACGACATCGCCGGCGTGGTCGTCGACACGCCGCGCTATTCGTCGACCACGCGGCACTGAGCCCGGCCGCCGCTCGCGTGGCGCGTAGCATGCGCGCACGATGAGCCGTCCCCCGCCCGACACGCCCACGCCCGACACGCCCCCGCTCGGCTACGCGCACCTGTCGCCCGGCGGCGTGCTCGACCTGCTCGAGGCAGTGGGGCTGCACGGCGACGGCCGCATCCTGCAGCTCAACTCGTACGAGAACCGCGTGTTCCAGGTGCGGCTCGACGACGGCTCGGCCGTGGTCGCGAAGTTCTATCGACCCGGCCGCTGGAGCGACGCGCAGATCCTCGAAGAGCACGCCTTCGCGCTCGAGCTCGCCGAGGCCGAGGTGCCGGTCGTGCCGCCGCTCGTGCTGCACGCCGCGGGCGCCGACGACGTCGCGCTGCACGGCGTGCCGACCACCCTGGCGCACGGCCGCGTCGAAGGCAGCCTCTACCGCTACGCCGTCGCGCCCAACCGCGCCGGGCGCTCGCCCGAACTCGACGACCCGCAGACCTTGCGCTGGATCGGGCGCTTCGTCGGGCGCCTCCACGCCGTCGGCGCGCGGCGGCCGTTCGTGCACCGGCGCACGCTCGACGTGGCCACCTTCGGCGACGAGGCGCGCGCTGCCGTGCTCGCCAGCGGCGACCTGCCGGCCGAGACCGAGCGCGCCTGGCGCGCGGACTGCGACGCCGGGCACGACCTTGCGCCAGG
>CAZFET010000280.1:0-4768 GCA_964517545.1 uncultured Burkholderiaceae bacterium | reverse complement strand
CGAGCCGCTCGCGCAGCGCCTCGAGCGTGCCGGCCAGCAGGTCGACCGGCTTCACCTCGTACAGGCCGCCGCCCGGCTTGCCGCGCCCGCGCGGCGTGCGAATGGCGTCGAAGATCAGGGCATCGGGCATGGACCACTCCTCGCGGTGACCGGGGCAGCGCAGGGGCGTCCGCCTCGATTGACAAATCATAAGCAGGCTGGCTCAATCCACCAAGCAAATGCTTGGTTGGTGCGCGGCCGGCGCGTTGTCGCGGCGTCGCGCGTGCACCGCCCCTCCCCGACAGGCCCGCCTTCCGATGAGCTACCGATCCGTCTTCCGCCCCGGCCTGTTCGACGGACAGGTCGCCGTCGTCACCGGCGGCGGCTCGGGCATCGGGCGCTGCACCGCGCACGCACTCGCCGCGCTCGGCGCCACGCTCGCGCTGTGCTGGCGCAAGGCCGACAAGCTCGCCGCCGTAAAGGCCGAGATCGAATCCGCCGGCGGCCGCGCGAGCACGCACGCCTGCGACATCCGCGACGAAGACGCGGTGCGCGCGATGGTCGAGAGCGTGCTCGCCGCCCACGGCCGCATCGACGCGCTGGTCAACAACGCCGGCGGGCAGTTCCCCGCGCCGCTGGCCGCCATCAGCGCCAAGGGCTGGGACGCGGTGGTCCGCACCAACCTCACCGGCGGCTTCGTCGTCGCGCGCGAGTGCTACACGCAGTGGATGGCCGACCACGGCGGCGCGATCGTCAACATCGTGGCCGACATGTGGCACGGCATGCCGGGCATGGGCCACTCGGGCGCCGCGCGCGCGGGCATGCTCAATTTCACCGAGACCGCCGCGCTCGAATGGGCGCCGGTGCGCGTGAACGCGGTGGCGCCGGGCTGGATCGCGTCGAGCGGCATGGACCAGTACCCGCCCGAGATGGCGCCGCTGATCCGCTCGCTGCCCAGGAGCGTGCCGCTGCGCCGGCTCGGCACCGAGAGCGAGGTGTCGGCGGCCATCGTGTTCCTGCTGTCGCCGGCGTCGGCCTTCACCAGCGGCGCATGCCTGCGCGTCGACGGCGCGGCGCCCAACGCCAAGCGCGTGTGGCCGCAGGTCGGCAGCGGCGAATCGACCGCGCCGTTCGACGGCTTCCACCTCGCCGCGATGCCCGAGGTGCTGAAGCCGCAGGCCAAGGGCGGCTGACCCGACCCCGCGATGGACACCACCGCGCAGCCGCCTTCGTTCGCACCGGCGCCCGGCCGCGCGGACGGCGCGCCGACCGCGCAACCGTCCACGCGGCTGGCCACGCGCGTCGACCCGGCGTCGCCCGCTTTCGCCGAGAACCGCGCGCACATGCTCGCGCTCGTCGCGCAGCTGCGCGCGCTGGCGCAGCGCACGCGCGACGAGAGCGCCCAGGCCGCGCCGCTGTTCGAGCGCCGCGGCCAGCTGCTGCCGCGCGAACGCCTCGCGCGGCTGCTCGACCCGGGTCTGCCCTTTCTCGAGCTGTCCACCTTGTCGGGCTTCCTGCAGGACGTGCCCGATCCCGAGCGCAGCATCCCCGGCAGCGGCGCCATCGTCGGCATCGGCTTCGTCGCGGGCACGCGCTGCATGGTGGTGGTCGACGACGCCGGCATCGACGCCGGCGCGCTGCAGGCCAGCGGCCTCGAGAAGTTCCTGCGCGCGCAGCAGATCGCGCTCGACAACCGGCTGCCGTTCGTGCACCTGGTCGAGTCGGCCGGCGCGAACCTGCTGAAGTACCGCGTCGAGCACTTCGTGCGCGGCGGCGCGCTGTTCGCCAACCTGGCGCGGCTGTCGGGCGCGGGGCTGCCGGTGATCTCCGTCGTGCACGGCTCGTCCACCGCCGGCGGCGCGTACATGACGGGCCTCGCGGACTACGTGGTCATGGTGCGCGGCCGCGCGAAGGCCTTCCTCGCGGGGCCGCCGCTGCTGAAGGCCGCCACCGGCGAGGACGCCACCGACGAGGAGCTGGGCGGCGCCGACCTGCACGCCACCGTCTCCGGCCTCGCCGAGTACGTGGCCGACGACGACGCCGACGCGCTGCGCATCGCGCGCGAGCTCGTCGCCGCGCTCGACTGGTCGCGCGGCGAGCCGCCGCTGCCCGCGGGCGAGCCGCCCGCGCTCGACGCCGACGGCCTGCTCGGCCTGTTCGCGCCCGACCTGAAGAAGCCGGTCGACATGCGCGAGGTCATCGCGCGCGTGGTCGACGGCTCGCGCTTCCTCGAGTTCAAGCCCGGCTACGGCCCGGCCACGGTGTGCGGCCACGCCGCGGTGCACGGCATCGCGATCGGCATCGTCACCAACAACGGCCCGCTCGACCCGGCCGGCAGCACCAAGGCCACGCACTTCATCCAGGCCTGCTGCCAGAGCCGGCTGCCGATCGTGTACCTGCAGAACACCACCGGCTTCATCGTCGGCAAGCAAGCCGAGCGCGCGGGGATGATCAAGCACGGCAGCAAGCAGATCCAGGCGATCGCCAACGCCACGGTGCCGCAGGTCACGATCCACTGCGGCGCGAGCTTCGGCGCCGGCAACTACGGCATGTGCGGCCGCGGCTTCGACCCGCGCTTCGCGTTCAGCTGGCCCCACGCGCGCACGGCGGTCATGGGCGCGCAGCAGGCCGCTCAGACCATGGCCATCGTCATGCGCGAGGGCGCGCGACGCAAGGGCGAGCCGGCCGACGACACGAAGCTCGCCGCGCTGCAGGCGAAGATCGTCGAGACCTTCGAGCGCCAGACCAGCGCCTTCTACACCTCCGGCCTGCTGCTCGACGACGGCGTGATCGACCCGCGCGACACGCGCGACGTGCTCGGCTTCGTGCTCGCGCTGTGCGCCGGGGCCGACGCGCGCCGCGTGCAGCCGATGCAGTTCGGCGTGGCGCGGCCCTGAACGCATCGGCAGACCCACGGGAGACGCGACCATGTGGACCCACGAACACGACGAGCTGCGGCGCAACCTCCGGCGCTTCATCGACAGCGAGATCAACCCGCACGTCGACGAGTGGGAGGCGGCGGAGATCTTTCCGGCGCACGAGGTGTTCCGCAAGCTCGGCGAGCTCGGCTTCCTCGGGCTGACCAAGCCGGTGGAGTACGGCGGCCTCGGCCTCGACTACTCGTACTCGGTGGCGATGGCCGAGACGCTGGGCCACGTGCGCTGCGGCGCGGTGCCGATGGCCATCGGCGTGCAGACCGACATGGCCACGCCCGCGCTCGCGCGCTTCGGCTCCGACGAGTTGCGCCGCGAGTTCCTCGCGCCGGCCATCCGCGGCGAGCACGTGGCCTGCGTCGGCGTGTCGGAGCCCGGCGCGGGCTCCGACGTCGCGGCGATCCGGACCAGCGCGCGCAAGGACGGCGGCGACTACGTGATCAACGGCGCCAAGATGTGGATCACCAACAGCCTGCAGGCCGACTGGATGTGCCTGCTCGCGAACACGTCGGACGGACCGGCGCACAAGAACAAGAGCCTGATCGTCGTGCCGATGGACACGCCGGGCATCACCCGCGCGAAGAAGATCCGCAAGATCGGCATGATGTCCAGCGACACGGGCCTCATCCACTTCGACGACGTGCGCGTGCCGCAGCGCTACCGCATCGGCGACGAGGGCGCGGGCTTCACCTACCAGATGCTGCAGTTCCAGGAAGAGCGCCTGTGGGCCGCGGCCAACGCGGTGCAGGGCCTGCTCGGGTGCATCGAGCAGACCATCGAGTACACCGGGCAGCGCAGCATCTTCGGCCAGGCCGTGCTCGACCACCAGGTGGTGCACTTCCGGCTCGCCGAGCTGAAGACCGAGGTCGAGGCGCTGCGCGGCCTCACCTACATGGCGCTGCAGCAGTACGTGGCCGGCAAGGACGTCACCGAGTGGGCGTCGATGGCCAAGCTCAAGGCCGGGCGGCTGCTGCGCCAGGTGCCCGACGCGTGCCTGCAGTTCTGGGGCGGCATGGGCTACACGTGGGACAACCCGGTCTCGCGCCTGTACCGCGACGGCCGGCTCGCGTCGATCGGCGGCGGCGCAGACGAGGTGATGCTCGGCATCATCTGCAAGTACATGCACACGCTGCCCAAGCCGAGGTGACGCGATGAGCCTGCGCTTCGAGTGGCGGGGCCCGTTCGCGTTGGCCACGCTCGAGCGGCCCGAGGCGCGCAACGCGCTGACCGACCAGATGGTGCGCGCGCTGCACGACGCCTGTGCCGCGGTGGCCTCCAACGCCGACGCCCGCGCGCTGGTGATCCGCGGCAGCGGCGCGCACTTCTGCGCGGGCGGCGACTTCGCGGCCTTCAAGTCGCTCATCGCGCAGCCCGCGCCCGCGTCGGGGCCGGACCCGATCGCCACCATGAACCGCGCGTTCGGCACCTTGCTGCAGACGCTGGCCGCGCTCGAAGTGCCCACGCTGGCGGCGGTCGAGGGTGCCGCGATGGGCGGCGGCGTCGGGCTCGCGGCCGCGTGCGACATCGTCGTCGCCGCGAGCACGGCGCGCTTCGGTACACCCGAGGTGACGCTCGGCCTGCCGCCCGCGCAGATCGCCGCGTTCGTCGCCGCGCGCGTGGGCGATGCCCGCGCGAAGCGGCTGATGTTCGGCGGCGACGCGATCAGCGCTTTCCGTCCTTCCTCCTTTTTTATTGCCACCGCGACCGCCGCGATCGGGCCTCCTGCCGCCACTTGACCGTTCGCCACGTCGAGCGAGAGACCGTGCCGCCGACTCCGACGCCCCCGAAACGGCGCACTAGCCGCGGAGCGAGGGCGCGCAGGACGGGCTGGCCCGCGTAGGCCCGCGGCGTGTAGC
>CAZFET010000279.1:0-4770 GCA_964517545.1 uncultured Burkholderiaceae bacterium | reverse complement strand
TGTGCGAGCCCCCAGAGAACTGGAGCGTCAGCGGCACGCGGGCCTCGGGGCGGTCAGCGCGGCCCAGCGAGCAGACGAGTTCCATCGCCTCGCGGCCAAAGTCGTCCGTGGCCTGGGCCACGACGGTCATCTCGGCCAACGGATGGGTGACGAGGTCTATCTTGGGGTAGAGCACTTCCAGCGCGGGCGGCTGAACGGCTGGCGCCACGACGGGCTGCCCTGAGAGCAGCTGTAGCCGCGGGCCGGCGGCGCGCGGCTCAGTGCAGCGGCGCGGCCATCGAGTTGCCGTCGTCGAACAGCGACGCGCGGAACTCCTCGGACTTCGCGCGGTCGTCGATGGCCCACAGCAGCAGCGCGCGCGCCGACATCGGCCGCGCGAACAGGTAGCCCTGCAGCTCGTCGCAGCCGAGCTGCAGCAGCAGCTCGCGCTGGCGTTCGTTCTCCACGCCCTCGGCCACCACGCGCAGGCCCAGCGCGTGCGCGAGGCGCACCACCGCGTCGACGATGGCGCGCGCGTCGGCGCTGGTGGCCACGTCGAGCACGAAGCTGCGATCGATCTTCAGCTCCTCGGCCGGCAGCTGGCGCAGGTACGCGAGGCTCGAGTAGCCGGTGCCGAAGTCGTCGATCGACAGGTGCACGCCGGCCTGGCCGAGCAGGCGGAAGGTGGTCTGCGTGGCGCGCGCGTCCTCCATCGCCACCGACTCGGTGATCTCGCAGGTGAGCTGGCGCGGGTCGATGCGGTGGCGGCGCAGCGCGCTCTGCACGCGCTGCACCAGGTCGTCCTGCCGCATCTGGTGCACCGACAGGTTGACGGCCACGCGCATGCGCAGGCCCTGGTCGCGCCACTCGCGCGCTTGGCGGCACACCTCGTCGAGCGCCCAGTTGCCGATGGCGCCGATGAGCCCGAAGCGCTCGGCGATCGGGATGAACAGGTGCGGCGGGATGAGCCCGCGGCGCGGGTGGTTCCAGCGGATCAGCGCCTCGGCGGCCGTCACCTGGCCGCTGCGCGCGTCGATCTTCGGCTGGTAGTACAGCTCGAGCTGTCGCAGCTGCATCGCCTCGCGCAGGTCGCGCAGCAGCTCGACCTGCTCGCGCGCATCGGCATCCATGCTCGACTCGAAGAAGCAGTAGGTCGATCCGCCGGCGCGCTTGGCCGCGTACATCGCCGCATCGGCGTGCGCGATCAGCTTGCTCTGCGCGCCGCCCTCGGGATAGAAGACGATGCCGATCGAGCACGACACCGACACCTCGCGCTCGCCGAGGTCGTACGGCGCCGACAGCTCGCGCAGCACGCGCTGCGCCACGATGGCCGCCGAGCCTTCGTCGGGACGGCCCTCGAGCAGCATCAGGAACTCGTCGCCGCCCACGCGCGCCATCGTGTCGACCTGGCGCGCCAGCGCGCGCAGCCGCGCGCCGACGTCGCGCAGCACCTGGTCGCCCGCGCTGTGGCCGTACGAGTCGTTGATCGGCTTGAAGCCGTCGAGGTCGATGAACAGCAGCGCGAGCCGGCGGCCTTCGCGGTCGGCCTTGGCGACGGCGTGCGCCAGGCGGTCCTCGAACACCAGCCGGTTGGGCAGCCCGGTCAGCGGGTCGTGGAAGGCGATCTTCTGCAGGTCCTCGTTGGCCTGGCGCAGCGACTCGGCGAGCTGCTCGGTCTTGCCGGCCAGGCGCAGCTCCAGCCGCGCCATGAGCAACGCCATCGTCAGCAGGACCAGCGCGGCCAGGCTCGACAGCAGCGCCAGCGAATCGCCGGGGAAGCGGCTCGTGCCCGGCGTCATGCCGGCGAACTGGATGGCCAGCGAGCCCAGCACGTGCAGCATCACCAGCGCGGCCACCAGCCCGACGAAGCCGAACACGGCCAGCGCCGGCTGGCGTTCGGAGCGGCGCACCGTCCACAGCCCCGCGAACGCCGCCGCCGTGCCGAGCAGCAGCGAAGCGAGCGACAGCGCCACGTCGTGCTGCGTCGCGCTGCCGTGCGCGGCGAGATGCAGCAGCACGTCGACCGACCACAGCCCGCTGCCGAGCGCGAGCGCGCCGCCGAGCAGCCACCCGATCACGACGATGCGGTCGTTGCCGCGCACGCGCCGCGCCACTTCGTACGCGACGTGCGCCACGTACAGCAGCAGGCACGAGGCCGCGACGGCGAGTTCGGGACGCTGCAGGTCGACGCTGAAGTCGGTGACGCTCATGAGGCGGGGGGCATCCGGGCGGCCCGCTGGCCGCGTCGTGCCGCCGCCGGGACGCTCGCGGACGGAGCCGGAGGTGGGCGAATGCTAGGGAGCCGGCCGCGATCTACCGCGTGCAGGACTTCACGCCGCCACACCCCTCAGTGGAGGAACCCCATGGATCGGCGGCGACGCACCTCGGGCTTGACGCGGTGCTCCGACTCGAGCTGCGCGAGGAACTCGTCGGGCTCCAGCGCGGCGCCGAGGATCTCGGCCTGGCGCTGCACCGCCGCGAAGTCGCCCGGCGTGAGCTGGTCGAGCGCGCCCAGCCGCGCGCGCTGCTCGTCGCTGAGGGCTTCGATGCCGGCGCCGGCCAGCGCCTCCGCCGCGAACATGCGCTCGCGCTGCGCGGCCGCGAGCGGCAGGAAGCGGATCTTGAACGTGAAGCGGCGCAGCGCCGCCTCGTCGAGGTCGTCGAACAGGTTGGTGGTGCAGATGAACACGCCGGCGAAGCGCTCCATGCCCTGCAGCATCTCGTTGACCTCGCTCACCTCGTAGCTGCGCTCGGCGCGCTGCCGGCTGCGCAGGAAGCTGTCGGCCTCGTCGAGCAGCAGCACGGCCTGCTCGGCCTGCGCGTCGTCGAACATGCGCGCCATGTTCTGCTCGGTCTCGCCGACGTACTTGCTCACCAGGTCGCTCGCCTGCCTCACCATCAGCGGGCGCTGCAGTTCGCGCGCGATGTGCTCGGCCAGCGCGGTCTTGCCGGTGCCCGGCGCGCCGTGGAAGCACATGGTGCCGTGGCCGCGACGGCGCAGCGCCTCGACGATGCGCGGCACCTCGAAGCGCGACTCGACGTTGAGCAAGGACAGGTCGTAGGCGGTCACCGGCGTGCGCGCGCCGCGCTCGCCGCCGCTGCTGCCGAGCGCGCGATCGGCGTTGGCGAGCTGCCGCTCGATCAGGGTCTCGATCTCGGCCGGCTCGCCGGCCAGCCGCGCGAAGCGCACCGCGGTGCGGACCTGCGCCGGCGTGAGCGCGCGCCGCTCGGCCAGCCGGCCGGCGAATCCCTCGCTCACGCTCGCGCCTTCGAGCGCCTTGGCCACCAGCGCGACGCGCGCGCCCGGCGGCGGCGACTTCAGCTCGAGGTGGTACTGGAAGCGGCGGCGGAACGCCGGGTCGATCTGCTCGATGCGGTTGGTCACCCAGATCACCGGCACCGGGTTGGTCTCGAGGATCTGGTTCACCCAGGCCTTGCCGCTCACGCTGCCACTGATCGCGCCGTCGCCGGAGTCGAGCCGCGCCATCAGCGCCGCCGCGTCGGTGGAGATCGGCGGGAACACGTCCTCGACTTCGTCGAACAGCAGCGCGACGTCGGGGCTGCCCTTGAGGAACACCTGGCTGATCTGCAAGGAGCGGTAGCGGTCGCGGCCGGTCAGCGAGTTGCCGTCGCGGTCGGCGTACTCCACCTCGTACAGCTCCAGCCCCGCCTCCTGCGCCGCCACCTTGGCGAACTCGGTCTTGCCGGTGCCCGGCGGCCCGTACAGCAGCACGTTGACGCCGGCCGCGCGCTGCGCCACGGCGCTTTGCAGCAGCCGCGTGAGCACGCGCATGTCGTCGGCGACGAAGCCGAAGTCGGCGCTGGCGAGCTCGCTGCGCGAGGCCGGCCGCGTGAAGACGGCCATCAGGTCGCGCGGCCCCTGGTACTCGCGCATCAGCACCGGCGGCAGCTGCTCGCTCACCTTCATCAGGTCGGCGAGGTCGGTGATGTTGTGCTCGGAGATCAGGTTCTCGACCATGCCGATGCGCTCGAGCCGGGAGCCCGCGCGCAGCGCTTCGGCCACTTCGCGCTCGTCGACGCCGGCCACCGCGGCGATCGCGGCATAGGCCTCCTGCGCGCTCGACACCTTGAACTCGACCAGCAGCCCGCGCAGGTCGCGCTGGTAGCGCGCCAGGGTGCCGTACAGCAGCAGCGCGCGCTCGGCCGGGTTGAGCTGCAGCAGGCCGGCCAGCGCGTCGATGTTCTTCTGCACGAGGGTCGACTCCTTCTTCAGGCCGTGCGCCAGCCCCTCGCAGGTGGCGGCCAGCACCGCCATCAGGTCCTTCGGCGAGTCCTTCACGTACTCGTCGATGTAGAAGAACAGCGTGCCCTCCTCGTACGGCCCGCGCCAGTGGCCGTGGCGTTCGAGCCAGGCGGCGTCGGCGAGCGACTCGTGCCCGCGCCAGTGCTCGTTGCCGGCGCAGCGGCGCGCGAGATAGCCGCGCAGCCGCTGCAGCACCGGCGCCGGCCACATCAGGTGGCGGCCGACCAGCGACAGCAGGCTGTTCCAGTCGCGACGCAGGTTGAAGCGCGCGGTCGGCGCGAGCGTCAACGCCAGCACGAAGTGCGAGCACAGCCGGTCGAGCACCGGCGCGTCACGCAGGTCGGGCGAGGGATACACCCGGCCGTCGGCGTGGCTCCTGACCATCGATGCCTCCATCGCCGAACCGAAGGTGGCGGCGATCTTGGCGCAGCAGGGGCCCCGGGGCAAGCCCCGGGCGATGCGTCGTGCGAGCCCGCCGCGGGCTTGTATGTTCAGCCCAGATCAGCCCGGTAGAGTCTGAACGCCGA
>CAZFET010000278.1:0-4791 GCA_964517545.1 uncultured Burkholderiaceae bacterium | reverse complement strand
CGCCGGCACGCTCGCGCGTCAGGCTGGCACAGCGGCGCGCGCGACGTCCGCGCGGCGCGCCTGCTCAATCGTGTAGCACTGGCACGGGGAAACCCGCGCGTCGGGGCGGCCGCGGCGGCGCGCGGCGCGGCCCGCGGGCTGCGGTCGCGGTGGCATGGTTGTTGCGCCCGTCGTGGCCGGCTTTCCGCGTGTTCCTGCGGCGCCTTCCACCTTGGAGGAGACACCACGATGCGACCGAAACTCCTGAGCCTGCTCGTCACCCTCGGCTTCGCGGCCGTGGCGTCGGCGGCTCCCGTGACCGACAAGATGATCGAGGACGACGCGCGCACCGGCGGCGACATCCTCAGCTGGGGCCTGGGCAACCAGGGCCAGCGCTACTCGCCGCTCAAGGCGGTGAACACCGGCAACGTGGCGCGCCTGACCCCGGTGTGGGCCTTCAGCTTCGGCGGCGAGAAGCAGCGCGGCCAGGAGAGCCAGCCGGTCATCCACCGCGGCAAGATGTTCGTCACCGCGTCGTACTCGCGCATCTTCGCGCTCGACGCGGCCACCGGTCGCAAGCTGTGGAAGTACGAGCACCGGCTGCCCGAGGGCATCATGCCGTGCTGCGACGTGATCAACCGCGGCGCCGCGCTGTACGACAACCTGGTGATCTTCGGCACGCTCGACGCGCAGCTGGTCGCGCTCAACGCCGACACCGGCGACGTGGTGTGGAAGGAGAAGATCGACGACTACGCCGCCGGCTACAGCTACACCGCCGCGCCGCTGGTCGTCAACGGGCTGGTGCTCACCGGCGTGTCGGGCGGCGAGTTCGGCGTGGTCGGGCGCGTCGAGGCGCGCGACGCGAAGACCGGCAAGATGGTCTGGGTGCGTCCGGTGGTCGAGGGCCACATGGGCTACAGGTACGACAAGGACGGCAAGGCCATCGACAACGGCGTGTCCGGCACGCCGGGCAAGAGCTGGCCCGGCGACCTGTGGAAGACCGGCGGCGCGGCCACCTGGCTGGGCGGCACCTACAACGCGAAGACGGGCCTCGCGTACTTCGGCACCGGCAACCCCGCGCCGTGGAACAGCCACCTGCGCAAGGGCGACAACCTGTACTCGTGCTCGACGGTCGCGATCGACATCAAGACCGGCCAGATCGTCTGGCACTACCAGAACACGCCCAACGACGGCTGGGACTTCGACGGGGTCAACGAGTTCGTGACCTACGAAGAAGGCGGCCGCGTGCTCGGCGGCAAGGCCGACCGCAACGGCTTCTTCTACGTGAACGACGCGAAGACGGGCCAGCTCGTCAACGCCTTCCCGTTCGTCAAGAAGATCACCTGGGCCACCGGCATCGACCTCAAGACCGGCCGGCCGAACTTCGTGCCCGAGAACCGCCCCGGCGACCCCACCGCGGGCGCCGACGGCAAGAAGGGCAACGTGGTGTTCGCCGCGCCGTCGTTCCTCGGCGGCAAGAACCAGATGCCGATGGCCTACTCGCCCGACACGAAGCTGTTCTACGTGCCGGCCAACGAGTGGGGCATGGAGATCTGGAACGAGCCGATCACCTACAAGAAGGGCGCGGCCTACCTCGGCGCCGGCTTCACGATCAAGACGATCAACGACGGCCCGATCGGCGCGCTGCGCGCGGTCGATCCGAAGAGCGGCAAGATCGTCTGGGAGGCGCCGAACAACGCGCCGCTGTGGGGCGGCGTGCTCACCACCGGCGGCAACCTCGTGTTCTGGGGCACGCCCGAGGGCTACCTGTAGGCAGCCGTCGCGAAGAGCGGCAAGATCCTGTGGAAGTTCCAGACCGGCTCCGGCGTCGTCGCGCCGCCCGTCACCTGGGAGCAAGGCGGCGAGCAGTACGTGGCCGTGGTGTCGGGCTGGGGTGGCGCGGTGCCGCTGTGGGGCGGCGACGTCGCCAAGAAGGTCAACTACCTCGAGCAAGGCGGCATGGTGTGGGTGTTCAAGATTCCGCGGGGCGGCCAGCAGGCGCAGGCCGATGCGCCGCTGAAGGTGGCCGGCGCGAGGCCGTGACGCCCGTGCCGATGCGCGCGCGCCCGCGCGCGCATCGGCGCCGGGCGAAGGGCCGCCTGCGGGCGGCCCTTCTTGCGCTGGCGGCGGCCGTGCCCTGCGCGCCGGCGATGGCCGACAGGCCGTTCCTCGCGACGACCGGCGCCGCCGCGGAAGAGGACGACGACGGCGTGTGGTCGCTCGAGAGCTGGTTCCAGCGCGTCGGTCCGCGGCGCTCGGTCAGCGTCGCGCCCGAGTACGCCTTCAGCCCGGTCACCTCGATGCAGTTCGAGCTCACGCGGCAGCGCGACCGCGCGGCCGGCGAGACGACGCAGCAGGCCGGCTTCGAACTCAAGCACCTGTTCAACCGCATCGGCCGCGACGGCTGGGGCTGGGGCGTCGCCGCGAGCATCGGCTTCGACAAGGCCGCAGGCGGCGGCTGGCGGCGCGACGGCTTCGGCCTCACCGTGCCGTACACCCTGCGGCTGTGGGACGGCGACGCTGCGCTGCACCTGAACGCGGGCCTCGACAAGCCGCGCGACGCGAAGCGCGAGTGGCGCTGGTCGGCGGCGCTCGAGCGCGAGCTGCTGCCGCGCACGAGTTTCTTCGCCGAGGCGGCGCGCGAAGGCCATGCGCGCCTGCTGCACGGCGGGCTGTGCTGGTGGCTCCGGCGCGAACGCGTGGCGCGGTACGGCGGCGTGCAGCGCGTGCGCGGCGGCGGCGAGCGCGAGTCGGGCCTCGTCGTCGGCCTCGGCTGGTACGACCTGTAGCGCGGCGCGTGGCCTCGACACGCGGCCACGAAACTCCGCCGCGCGAGCCGTGTCGAAGCGCTCGCCGCGGTGGATGTCGTGGCCGCGGCAGGAGGTATTGACGTGAGGACCGTGAAGCACTGGCAGGACCCGGTGAACGCCCTGATCGGCGCGTGGTTCGCCGTCTCGCCGTGGGTGCTCGGCTTCGCCGACCACACGGCCGCGATGGCCAGCAGCGTCGTCGTCGGCATCGCGCTCATCGCCGCGGCGCTCGGCGCGATCTTCGTGCCGCGCGCGTGGGAGGAGTGGACCGAGGGGCTGCTGGGCCTGTGGATGGTCGTCTCGCCGTGGCTGCTGTCGTTCCAGACCGTGCAGCCGGCCATGGTCAACGCCGTGGCCAGCGGCCTGGTCGTGATGGTGCTGGCGCTGTGGGTGCTCGGCACCGACAAGGACTACGGCGGCTGGTGGGTCGACCGCATGGCGCACTGAGCGCTGCAGCAGCCGGCCGGGGCGCGCGCCCCGGCCGGCGCGTCGTCGCGTCGTCGCGGCGACGCACGCCGACCGGCGTGCACAATCCGCGCCCTGACATCACTTCGGGACGCACCGATGCACAAGACGATCGCGCTGGTCATGACGGGCCTGCTGCTCGCCGCCTGCGCCACCGATCCGGCACCGTCGCAGCAGGCCGCCGACCAGTGCCAGCGCCGCGAGTCGCCCACCGGCTCGAACATCCCCGTGCGCATGGCGTGCAAGGACGCGCCGGCGGGCCGCCCCGACGGCGTGCAGGAGCAGGCCGAACAGATCCGCGAGGAAGTGCTGCGCCGTCAGTCCGGCCGCCCGCTGGACTGAACGCCGTCGGCGGCGTGCTTGCGGGTGCGGAAGTGCCACCACGGCAGCGCCTTCACCAGCGACAGCACCTCGCCGGCGTGCGACGGCGCGTAACCCGGCAGCGTCTGCAGCCGCGCGGTCCACGCGGCTGACGCGAGCATGCCGCGCAGCCGTTGCAGCGGCGCGGTGTCCAGCGCGTCCTTCAGGCACACGAGGTAGTACGGCTCGTCGACCAGCGGCACGAAGCCGAGGCCGAACTCGCGCGCCGCGGCCTCGATGCCCGGCCCCACGTCGGCCGCGCCGCTGGCCACGGCGGCGGCCACCGCGACGTGCGTGTCCTCGGCCGCGCTCGCGTAGCCGGCGATCGAGTCCGGCTCGATGCGCGCGGCCTGCAGCAGGTGGTCCATCAGCAGCCGCGTGCCCGAGCCGGGCTGGCGGTTCACGAAGCGCAGTCCGCTGGCGGGCAGGTCCTCGAGCCGCGCCGGCGGCCGCGGCGCGTCGGCCCGCAGCATCAGCCCCTGGCGGCGCCGCCAGCAGCCGATGAGCTTGTGCCGCCCGGGCTTGAGCAGCGGCTTGAGCGCCGCGGCGAACACCGGCGAGCCCGCCGGCAGCGGCGGCACGTGGAAGCCGGCGATCGTGCAGCGGCCCTCGGCCAGTGCGCGCAGCGCGTCGACGCTGCCGGCGAAGCGCAGGCCGAGGTGCAGCCCGTCGGCCGCCGCGTGCTCGCGCAGCAGCGGCAGCGCGAGGTCGTGGCTCGCGAACACCGCGAGCACCTGCTCGCGGCCGTCGAGCGCCTGCGCGAGCACGTGCTCGAGCTCGGCGCGCAGCGCCTCGATGTGCGGCGTCAGGCGCGTGCGCGCCTGGCGCTCGGCCCACAGCAGCCGCTGCGCGAACGGCGTGAGGCGCGCGCGCTGGCCCTTGCTCCACACCACCAGCGTCTCGCCGAGCACGCTCTCCCAGCGCCGCAGCTCGCCCCACACGTGGCGGTACGACTGGCCGAGCGCGGCGGCGGCGTGGCGGATCGAGCCGTGCGCGTCGAGCGCGCTGAGCAGGTCGAACAGCGGGTTCTCGACCTGCGCGCCGCGCTGGCCGCGCGCCTCGAAGCTGTATTGCAGGTGGATGCCGCGGCGCTCCCGCATGGCCGCGATCGTAGCGCCGCGTCAGTTCGCGGCCGGCCTGGCGAGGCCGAGCCGCTCGACCGTGCGCTTCCCGGCCC
>CAZFET010000277.1:0-4818 GCA_964517545.1 uncultured Burkholderiaceae bacterium | reverse complement strand
ATCTGCACGCGCGCCCCGTCGAGCAGCGCCACGCCGGCCAGCGCGGCCACGTCGGGCGGCAGCGCCGCGCGCAGCGCCGGCGCGCGCAGGTGCGCGACCGGCACGTCGGTGCGCTCGAGCGCGCCGAGCGCGACCCGGCCGGCGCGCGCGAGCACCGCGGCCAGCCCCGGCAGCGGCACGCCGGTGCGCGGCGGCGCGTCGTCGCCGTCGATGCGCACCAGCGCTGCGGCGTTGCCGGTGTCGAGCAGCGCGCGCTCGGCGGGGCCGCCGTCCACCGACAGCGCGAGCACCGGCACGCCGCGACGGCGCTCCAGCGCGAGCGAGTCCCAGCCGTCGGGGCAGCGCGCGAGCGCATCGCCGCCCACGCGCACGGTCCGGCGCACGAGGTCGAGCTCGAGCGTCACGGTGTCGAGCAGCGGCGCGCCGAGCACGCCGTCGACCTCGTCGGCCACGGTGCCGGCGAGCGGACGCAGGTCGAGCACGAGCGCGGTCGCGCCGCCCATGAGCAAGGGGCCGAGCGCCAGCTCGGGCAGCTCGACCTGCGGGCCGGCGACGCGGCCGAAGGCCGTGTCCGCCGCCACGCGGCCACGCTCGGCGAGCCCGTGACGGCGCGCGAAGGCGGGCGACACGAGGTGGCGCGAGGAGCCGGTGTCGATCAGCCAGCGTCCGCGCTCGCGGCCCGACGCCGCATCGACCGTCACGTCGACGGCCAGCAGCCCGCCGATGTCGCCGGTGGGCAGCAGCCGCAGCGGCAGCTCGCCGCTCGACGGCGCCTGCGCGTGCGCTGCGCCGGCGGGCACGAGGGCGATCGTGCCCCCGCTCGTGAGCGCGATCGCGGCCGAGATCGCCGTCGCCCTCGCCGCCGCGAGCAGGTCGCGACGGCACCGCGCCCGCACGGCGCTCACAGCTCGAGTTCGAGTTCGGCGACGAACTCGGTGGAGCGCCGGCTCAGCTCGTCCATCACCGGCCGCAGCGCGGTCACGCGCTCGGCGCGGCGCGACTCGGCCGCGGCGAGCGCCGCCGCATCGTGCCCGAGCACCGCGTCGTAGGCGTTGATCGACTCGATCACGTCGTTCAGGGCGAAGCCGGCGCCGTGGTACACGTCGCGCAGCAGGAAGTCGACGAGCTTCTGCGCGTCGCGCGCGAGGTTGCGGCCGAAGCGCTCGCGCACCTCGTCGACCGCGTGCGAAAGACGCTGCGGCAGGCCCTCGGTGAACGCGTTGTAGCGGTCCTTGGCCGCGACGAGCTCGTGCAGCGCCTCGGGCCGCGCGGCCAGCACCTCGAGCGGCCATGCGAGCGTGGCCTGCAGCTCGTACAGGCGCTGCCGGTACGTGTCGAGGTCGGCGCGCAAGGTGTTGACGAAGCGGCGGTTGCCGCCGCCTTCGGGCTCGATGCGGTCGAGCCACTCGCTCGACCAGTGGAACAGCGCATCGCACAGGCGTCGCCCGGCGGCGGCCGTGGCAGCCTCGCTCGGGTCGCTCGCGTCGAGGTACAGCCGCGAGCCGAGCCGCGAGAACGGTGGCTCGCTCGCCGCGAGGTCGAGCCCCGGCTCCAGCAGCACCGGCAGCACGAACACGCGCTCGAGCTGGCGCTCGTGCTCGAGCGCCCAGTCGGTTTCGGTGGCGACCCAGGGCCTGGCGAGGGCGGTGCGGCTGAGGAAGACCACGAACGCGTGCGACTCCTCGACCACCGCGCGGCGCAGCTCGTCGCGCAGCTGCTCGCCGGGCGCGAGCTCGTTGCTGTCGAGCCAGGGCTGCACGTGTGCGGGCAACGCGGCGGCGATGGCGCGCACGCGCGGCTTGTCCTCGGTGGCGTGGCTGAGGAAGGCGCGCACGACCGGCCTCCTGCGCGCGCGTTCAGCCCGCGCCGCCGCCGTGCTCGCGCAGGCGGTTGGCCAGCTCGACGGCGGACTTGACGTCCATCTTCTCGAACACGCGCGCGCGGTGGACCTCGACCGTGCGCACGCTGATGTCGAGCGCGTCGGCGATCAGCTTGTTGGGCCGGCCCTCGACGATCAGCAGCATGACCTCGCGTTCGCGCTCGGTGAGCCCGTCGAGGCGGCGCTGCCACGAACGCTCGGCCGCGCGCGCCTCCAGCGCGGCGCGGCTGGCGGCCAGCGCGCGCTCGATGCGGTCGACCAGCGCGTTGTCGGAGAACGGCTTCTCGACGAAGTCGAACGCGCCGCGCTTGACCGCGGCCACCGCGGTGGGCACGTCGCCGTGGCCGGTGAGGAAGATGACGGGCAGGCGATGCACCAGCCCGCGCTCGACCAGCCGCTCGAACAAGGTGAGCCCGCTGGTGCCCGGCATGCGCACGTCCAGCAGCACGCAGCTCGGCGATTCGGGCCAGTCGGCGCGCTCGCGCGTGGCGAGCATGGCCTCGAACGCGTCGGCGCTGGCGAAGCCCTCGGACAGCAGCCGCCGCGAGCGCAGCAGCCACGCGAGCGCGTCGCGCACCACGTCCTCGTCGTCGACGAGGTAGACCATCGGCAGGCCGTGGACGGGGCTCATGGGGTGCGGTTCTCGGGCGTGTCGGCCGGCAGGGTAAACCGGAACTCCGTGCCGCCGCCAGTCCCGTCGGGGCCGGCGGGCCGCGTCTCGAAGTCGAGCGCGCCGCCGTGCTGCTCGATCACGCTGCGGCACAGCGCGAGGCCGAGGCCCATGCCTTCCTCGCGCGTGGTGAAGAACGGCGTGAACAGGCGGCGCGCCACCTCGGGCTCGATGCCGCTGCCGGCGTCGGCGACGCTGAAGGTCACCCAGCGCGGATGGCTGCGCCGCACGCGCAGGGTCAGCACGCGGTGCTCCAGCGGCGTGGCCGTCTCCATCGCCTGCAGGCCGTTGCGCGTCAGGTTGAGCAGCACCTGCTCCACGAGGGTGCGGTCGCACACCACGCGCGGCGCGGGCGTGGCGATGTCGAGCTCGATGCGCGTGCCGCTCTTGCGCGCCTGCAGCCGCACCAGCGGCAGCACCGACTCGACGAGCTGCGCCGCCGACAGCGCCTCGCGTGCGCGTTCGCGCCGCCGCACGAAGGCGTGCACGCTGTGGATCACGCGGCCTGCGCGCTCGGCCTGCTCGGCGATGCGCGAGAGCGCCTGGCGCAGCAGCGGGCGCAAGCTGCGGTCGTCGACCGCCGCGCGGCTCGCGTGCGGCTGCACGTTGGCGCGGGAGTGGGTGTCGGCGTCGGCGTCGGCATGTGCATGGGCGTGCGCGTGTTCGTCCGCGTGCGCGTGAGCCTGCGCGTGAGCCTGCGTGTGCGCCGGCGCCGCGTCGGCCTCGTCGAGCAGGTTGAGCGAGCCGCTCGCGTAGCTGGCGATCGCGGCCAGCGGCTGGTTCAGCTCGTGGCTCAGCAGCGAGGCCATCTCGCCCACGGTGGCCAGGCGCGCGCTGGCCTGCAGGCGGTCTTGCTGCGCGCGCGCGAGCTCCTCGACGCGGCGCTGCGCGCTCAGGTCGAGCACCGCGCTCATCCAGCCGGTCTGGCGCCCGCTGCCGTCGACCAGCGGCGCCTCGTAGATCATCACCGGGAAGCGCTCGCCGCTCTTGCGCATGAACACCGTCTCGAAGCCTTCGCGCGGCGGCGCCTCGCCGGCCAGGCGCACGCGCTGGCGCTCGGCGTAGGTGTCCACCCTCTCCGGCGGCCAGTAAGGCGGCGTGTCGGCGGCGCGGAGCTCGTCGATGCCGAAGCCGACCATCGAGCAGAACGCGGGATTGGCGTAGGTCACGCGGCCGTCGAGGTCGCGCGCGCGCAGGCCGGTGACCAGCGAGTCCTCCATCGCCTTGCGGAAGGCGAGCGCCTCGGCGAGCGCGGCCTCGGCCCTGGCGCGGCGTCGCACGTCGCGCGCCAGCATGAGCACCAGCGCGAACAGCGCGATCGACAGGCCCAGCACGAGTCCGGTCGCGAGGTTGGGGATCAGCCGCGGGCGACCCTCGACCCCGTCGGCGCGCACGCGCAGCGAGTGGCCGGGCAGGTCGAGCAGGCGCTCGGCGACGGAGACGCCGGCGCCGCGGCGCGCGCCGGCGCGCGCGAGCCGGGTGCCGTCGCCTTCGACCACGCTCAGCTCGTGCGCCCGCGCGGCATCGGCGCGCAGCGCCTCCTCGAGCAGCGCGGCCAGGCCGAAGCTGGCCGTCACGAAGCCGACCACGCGCCCGCGCTGCTGCACCGGCATGCACAGGTCCATCACCTCGAGGCCGAAGCCGCCGCCCAGCGGCACGAAGTAGCTGCGCGAGTAGCTGGCCGCGCCCAGGCGCTGCGCCGCCGTGCACGCGAGCTCGGTCTCGACCTCCATGCTCGAGCGCGGCAGCACCGACGCCAGCGACGTGCCGTAGGGCGACTCGACCGCGTGCACGACCTCGGCCGCCGCGTCGCGCCGCTCCAGCCGCAGCAGCGCGCGACGCTGGCGCAGCAGCTCGGCGGCGTCGCGCGTCCACTGCTCGACGGAGGGCTCGTTCCACAGCAGGCCCTGCAGGCTCTGCAGGTCGCGCGCGAGCGTCTGCCGCAGCTCGTCGGCCACCGCGGCGGCGGCGGCGTCGGCGCGCTCCTGCTGGCGCGACGACTCGTACTCCACGGTGAGCGTGATCAGCAGGCCCTGCGCGACGAGCAGCAGCGCGACCAGCACGCCCCACAGCGCGGCGCGGCGCGGCCAGCGCGCGCCCGCGCCGTGCGGGCCGGCAGGGGTGTCGGTGGGCGGCATCGGCTCAGTATGGGCGAGCGGCCGTCAACACTGATACGCACTTTCGCGCATGAGTCGCGGCACGCGCCTGCACCACACTGCCCGCCTTACACTGGCCCGCAGCCTCGCCGCCGGCGCCGAGGCACGCCCGG
>CAZFET010000276.1:1179-4871 GCA_964517545.1 uncultured Burkholderiaceae bacterium | reverse complement strand
ACACGACGTACATGGGCACGGTGCCCGAGCCGCTGCTCGCGATCCCCGTGCTCGCGATCGAGCTCCACGCCGACGGCAGCGTGCGCACCCTCGTGGCGATGCGCGAGCCGCGCCAGGCGAAGGACACGATCCAGCTCGCGATGAACGCGGTGCGCCGGGGCGCGCCCTACGGCAACGTGTCGCACCTGCCGAAGCCGTGGAAGGTGTCGGAAGTCTTCCTGTTCGACGACAACCGCCGCTTCAAGCCGCGCACGCTCGACAACTGATCTTCCGGCGCCGCGCGTGCGGCGCCGAGCCCTGCGCGAGCGCGGGGTGACCCGCGGAACGGGCACAATGGCCCGATGTTCCTCACCTTGCCGACACTGCTGACCTGGGCGCGCATCGTCGCGATCCCGCTTATCGTCGGCGTGTTCTACCTGCCGGTCGACCGGGCGACGGCCAACCTCGCGGCGACGGTGATGTTCGTCGCCTTCGCGCTGACCGACTGGCTCGACGGCTGGCTCGCGCGGCGCCTGAACCAGACTTCGTCGTTCGGCGCGTTCCTCGATCCGGTGGCCGACAAGTTCCTCGTCTGCGCGTCGCTGCTGGTGCTGGTGTGGCTGGACCGCGCCGACCCGATCGTCGCGCTCATCATCATCGGCCGCGAGATCGCGATCTCGGCGCTGCGCGAGTGGATGGCGCAGATCGGCGCGTCCCGCAGCGTCGCGGTGCACATGATCGGCAAGGTGAAGACCGTCGTGCAGATGGTGGCCATCCCGTTCCTGCTGTTCGACGGCTATCTGTTCGGCGTGATCGACACGCGCCTGTGGGGCACCGTGCTCATCTGGCTGGCGGCGGTGGCGACCGTCTGGTCGATGGTGTACTACCTGCGCCGCGCGCTGCCCGAGATCCGCGCCCGCGCGAAGTGAGCGCGTCGGCGTGGTTGCGGGCCATGCCCGCGGTGTTCGTGCTGATCTGGAGCACCGGCTTCGTGGTCGCGCGCTACGGCATGCCGCATGCGCCGCCGATGTCCTTCCTCGCGAGGCGCTACGCGCTGTCGATCGTGTGCTTCGGCGTGTGGATCGCGCTCACGCGGCCGACGTGGCCGCGCGCGCGGGCGCAATGGGGCCATCTCGCGGTGACGGGCGTGCTGATGCACGCGGGCTACCTCGGCGGCGTGTGGGCCGCGGTCAAGGGCGGCATGTCGGCCGGCACGGTGGCGCTGCTGGTGGGGCTGCAGCCGGTGCTGACGGCGATCTGGGTGTCGCTGACCGAGAGCACCGAACATCGCGTGAGCCCCCGGCAGTGGCTCGGGCTGGTGCTCGGTTTCGCCGGGCTCACGCTCGTGGTGTGGCGCAAGCTCGGCCTCGGCGAGGTGACGACCTGGACGCTCGCGCTGGCGGTGTTCGCGCTGGCGAGCATCACCGTCGGCACCCTGTACCAGAAGCGTTTCGTCGCGCCGACCGACGTGCGCGTGGCCAACCTGCTGCAGATCGGCGCGGCCTTCGCCGTGACGTTGCCGCTCGCGCTGCTCGAGCACGAGCCGGTGCTGCCGCACCCGGAACTCATCGGCGCGATGGCCTGGTCGGTGCTCGTGCTGACCCTGGGCGGCTCGTCGCTGCTGTTCATGCTGATCCAGCGCGGCGCGGCCACGCGCGTGACGAGCCTGATGTACCTCGTGCCGCCGTGCACCGCGGTGCTGGCCTGGCTGCTGTTCGGCGAAGCGCTGACGCCGGCCGTCGTGACCGGGCTGGCGCTCACCGCGGCAGGCGTGGCGCTCGTCGTGCGCGAGCCCGTGCGGCGCGGCTGAAGCGATCGGCGCCATGTTCGACGGCTTCGCGGTGCATCGCTTCGAGCGCGACGGTGTCGCGCTGCACGCGCGCGTCGGCGGGCAGGGTGCGCCGCTGCTGCTGATGCACTGCCATCCGCAGACGCACGTGGTGTGGCACCTCGGCGCGCCGGCGCTCGCGGCGCGCGGTCGCGTCGTGGCGCTCGACCTGCGCCGCTACGGCGCCTCGCCCCGCCCGGTCTCGTCGGCCGACCATGCCACCTACGCCAGACGCACGATGGCGCAGGACGCGCTGCACGTGATGCGTGCACTCGGCCACGAGCGCTTCGACGTGCTCGCGCACGACCGCGGGGCGCGCGTCGCGCACCGCCTCGCGCTCGACTCGCCGCAGGCGGTCGGCCGGACGATGCTGCTCGACATCGCGCCGACGCTCGCGATGTACCGTGGCACGAGCGAGGCCTTTGCGCGGGCCTACTGGCACTGGTTCTTCCTCATCCAGCCGCCGCCTCTGCCCGAGCGCCTGATCGAGGCCGACCCGCGGGCCTACGTGCGCGACGTGATGGGCCGCCGCCACGCCGGCCTCGGCGTGTTCGCACCCGAGGCGCTGGCCGAGTACGAGCGCTGCGTGGCGCAGGACGGCAGCGCGCACGCGATCTGCGAGGACTACCGCGCGTCGGCGTCGATCGACCTCGAGCACGACGAGGCCGATCGCGCCCGCGGCCTGCGGGTGCCGTCGCCGCTGCGCGTGCTGTGGGGCGAGCACGGTGCGGTCGGCCGCTGCTTCGACGTGCTGGCGTCGTGGCGCGAAGCGGCGTCGAACGTGACGGGCCGTGCGCTGCCGTGCGGCCACTATCTGGCCGAGGAACGGCCCGCCGACGTCGTCGCCGAGGCGCTGGAATTCCTCGCCGATCCCACCGCGGCCTGACGCTTGTCAAGCGTGTTTGCGCGCGGGGCCGGACGCCTCTTTCGCAGAGGGAATGCGCATAGAATCGCCTCCCGCTTGACACTCCCCGGAGCCGAGGCTTGTAATGCCCCGCGCGACGACACGGGGCGGTGAGGCGACCCGGGCAGTCCATCCACCAACGCGGTTCGAGACACCATTGAGAGGGGGTACCTTCGTGAACAAGACCGAACTGATCGAACACATCGCTCGACAGGCCGACATCTCCAAGGCCGCCGCCACGCGTGCGCTCGAAGCGATGATCGGCGGCGTGAAGACCACGCTCAAGAAGAGCGGCAGCGTCTCGCTCGTGGGCTTCGGCACCTTCACGGTGACCAAGCGCGCCGCGCGCAGCGGACGCAACCCGCGCACCGGCGCGTCGATCAAGATCAAGGCGGCCAAGGTTCCGAAGTTCCGTCCCGGCAAGGCCCTGAAGGACGCCGTCAACTGACATCGCGCAGCCACCGGGTGCTTAGCTCAGCCGGTAGAGCGGCGCCCTTACAAGGCGTAGGTCGGCGGTTCGATCCCGTCAGCACCCACCAGACCTGCTGCCGACCCGCAGGCATACAATCGCGGCGTCCGGTGCCCGGCGCACGCGCCCCACGCAGAAGGCGAACCTCGGTTCGCCTTCGCTGCTTCTGAACCTTCTTCGCGCTGCCGCATCGCACGATCGCCAGACCGTCGAGGATCGCCCGCATGTTCGATTTCGTCCGCAAGCACACCCGGCTGATGCAGTTCATCCTGGTGCTGCTGATCTTCCCGTCGTTCGTGTTCTTCGGCATCCAGGGGTACACGCGCTTCACCGACGGCACGAACCGCAGCGTGGCGAAGGTGGGCGGCCAGACGATCACGCAGGCCGAGTGGGACGCCGCGCACCGCGCGCAGGTCGATCGCATCCAGCGCCAGATGCCGGGCGTGGACCCGAAGCTGTTCGACAAGCCCGAGTTCCGGCGCGAGACGCTGGAGCAGGCGGGCCGGGCGCGG
>CAZFET010000276.1:0-1169 GCA_964517545.1 uncultured Burkholderiaceae bacterium | reverse complement strand
CGAAGGAGCTGAAGGAGGAGCTGCAGGCGAAGGGAGTCACGCTGGAGCAGCTCGTGCGCGAGCGCGTGATGCTCACCGCGGCCACCAAGCTCAACCTCGCGACCACCGACGAGCGGCTGCAGCGCATCTTCGCGACCGACCCGCAGTTCGCGTTCCTGCGCAACCCCGACGGCAGCGTCAACCGCGACGTGCTGGCGGCGCAGGGCATGAGTTCCGAGCAGCTGGCCGCGCGTCTGCGCCACGACCTCACCGTGCGCCAGGTGATGCTGGGCGTGGCGGGCAGCGCGATCGCGTCGCAGACCTCGGCCGACGCGGCGTTCGATGCGCTGCTGCAGCAGCGCGAAGTGCAGGTGCAGCGCTTCGCCGCCGTCGACTACCTGCCGAAGGTCGCGCCGACCGACGCCGAGATCAAGGCGTACTATGAAGACCCGGCGCACAAGTCGCAGTTCATGACGCCCGAGTCGGCGAGCATCGAGTACCTCGTGCTGGACCTCGAGGCGATCAAGAAGACGATCACCGTGTCCGACGAGGACCTGCGCAAGTACTACGACGAGAACATCGCGCGCTTCAGCGCGCCGCAGGAGCGCCGCGCGAGCCACATCCTCGTCAAGGCCGACAAGTCCGCGTCGGCCGACGACAAGGCCAAGGCGCGCGCCAAGGCGCAGTCGCTGCTCGAGCAGGTGCGCAAGAACCCGGCCTCGTTCGCCGAGCTGGCGAAGAAGAACTCCGACGACCCCGGTTCGGCCGAGCGCGGCGGGGACCTGGACTTCTTCGGGCGCGGCGCGATGGTCAAGCCTTTCGAGGACGCGGCCTTCGCGCTCAAGCCCGGCGAGATCTCCGACCTGGTCGAGACCGACTTCGGCTTTCACGTCATCCGGCTCGACGCCGTGCGCGGCGGCGAGAAGAAGCCGTTCGACGCGGTGCGCGCGCAGGTCGAGAGCGAAGTCAAGGCGCAGCTCGCGCAGCGTCGCTACGCCGAGGCCGCCGAGCAGTTCAGCAACACCGTCTACGAGCAGTCCGACAGCCTGAAGCCCGCGGCCGACAAGCTCAGGCTCGAGCTGCGCACCGCCACGGTCACCCGCACGCCGGCGCCCGGCGCGAGCGGCGCGCTGGCCAGCGCCACGCTGCTCGCGGCGATATTCGGCAACGAGACCCTGCGCGACAAGCGC
>CAZFET010000275.1:4551-4875 GCA_964517545.1 uncultured Burkholderiaceae bacterium | reverse complement strand
GGTCATCGAGCCCGTGCGACCGGGGGTGGGCGCGCCCAGCGGCTTCTGGAGCGCCTTCCCGCCCCCGCGCGCGGTCGCCGGCGCGCTGCGCTTCGTGCTGTTGCCCGACTGGTTCGGCGCGTGGCTCGAGCGCGACGGCTGGGACGACGACCCCGACGCCTTCGTGTCCGCCGAGGACCTGCTGGCCGCCGCCGAGAATTCGGCGCCCGAGCCCCTTCGCGCCGATCTGCCCCTGATGCGCGAGATCCTGGCCGACCTCGACGCCGTGCTGGCGCTCGAGGAGGGGCCGGCCGCCGACGCGGCGCTGAAGCCGGAGCTCGAAAA
>CAZFET010000275.1:605-4541 GCA_964517545.1 uncultured Burkholderiaceae bacterium | reverse complement strand
CTTCCTCGACGGCTTCCACGGACCCGCCGCGCTGGCCGACGAGGTGCGGACGCGTCGCACCGAGTACCTGGGCGACGAGGCGACCGACGCGCAGGTGGCCGAGGCGCTGGGCATGACCCGCGCGGCCTGGTACGAGCTCTTCCAGCGCGCGCTCACCGACGCCGACGCCCGCGACGAGGTGCTGGGCGATCTCGACGACGACGCGTTCTGAGCCCCACCGGAGCCCACGACCCTCATGCGATTCCTGACCGCCGCGATGCTGCTCCTTCTCTGCCTGCCCGCTCACGCCCGGCCGCCCCTGGTGGGTGACGTACGCTTTCCGGACCGCTCGGGCGGCTTGCGCGACGCGGGGCCCTTCCGCGGCAAGGTGGCCGTGGCGGTCGTTCACCGACTTGAAGTGATCGACGTCGATCATCAGCATCGACGTGGCGTGCTCGTAGCGGCGCGCGGCCTCGAGCGCGACCTGCCCGCGCTCGAAGAAGGCGCGGCGATTGGCCAGGCCGGTGAGGGCGTCGGTGGTGGCCAGGCGTTGCAGCTCGAGCTCGAGCCGCTTGCGGTGCGAGTGGTCGTGCAGCCAGATCAGCAGCGCGGGCTCGTCGCGCACGTCGACGCGGCGCGCCGACACGAGCGCGGGAAAGGGCGAGACGCCGGCGATGATCGCTTCCCAGTCGCGCAGCGACTGGCCCGCGTCGACCAGCGACTCGAAGGTGCTGCCGGCCTCGGCGTCGGCGAACAGCCGGCGCGGCGCGACCGGCTCGCCCGGCCTGGCCTCCACTCCGAGCATCTGGCGCAGCCTGACGTTGAAGAACAGCGGCAGGTCGTCGCGCCGGCGGATGAGCGCGATCGCGCTCGGGCTCGCCTCGAGGATCTGGCTGCGCAGCATGCGGTCGGCCTCGATCTCCTGCGTGCGCTCGACCACGCGCGCCTCGAGCGTGCGGTTGAGCTCGCGCAGGCTGTCGGCCAGCGCCGCCTGCTCGCGTTCGGCCGCGCGGGCGCGGCGCAGCAGGTACAGCAGTCCGGCGACGAGCACCGTCATCGCGGCGGCGGCCTGCCAGAAGCGCTCGATCAGACGGGTGCGGAAGGCATCGCGCTGGCGGTTGACGCCTTGCTGGGCCTGCACCAGCAGGAAGTGCGACGTCTCGCGCAGCGCGCCGAACTGCTCGGCGATGCGCCGCGCCTCGGCGGCGTCGATCTGGCCTTCGCGGTCCACCGCGGCGAGGCCTTCGTCGAGGCGCTGCTCGATCGAGCGCCACGCGCGCGCGAACTCCGGCGTCTGCAGGTCGAGCATGCGGAACTCGCGCACCGCGCCGGTCTGCGTGGCGAGCAGCTCGAGGTCGATGCGCAGCTTGTCCTCCGAGGCCTGGCCGGCGGCCACGCGCTCGGCCGTCGCGGCCACGCGCTGCACCGCCTCGTGCGTCTGGTAGACGTGCCACACCGACTGCGCCGAGCTGGGACTCGACAGCTGCTGCACTTCCTGCACCGCCGACCAGCCGACGAACACCGCCGTCACGCACATGAGCGCGATCACGGCGTACACCGGCAGCGCCGACGCGGTGCGGCGCGGTTCGCGGCTGTCGGCGGAGGCGGTGTTCATGCTCTCGTCGGCGTCGACGAACGATGCGAGGCCGTCATTCGACCACGATCTCGGACACGTGCCACACCGAGCGGTCGGTGTACTCGGCGCGCCGCAGCTCGGGATGCGCGCTGAACGGATACACCACCAGCAGCGGCCCCTTCGCACGCACCGGGATCGGCTGGCCATCGCGCAGCCACGCGAGCAGCGGATCGAACTGCTCGATGTCGCCCCACGGGATCACGGCCACGTAGTCGTTGAGCGCCTTCACGCGGATCGGCCGGCCGGCGACCTGCACCGACGCGAGCAGGCGCTTGAGGTGCACGCCCTCCCAGGTGCGCGCTTCCTTGTCCCACGGCACGTGGGTCGCCACGGTCGACGGTCCGAGCGCGGCGAGCGAGGCGGCGTCGAAGGTCTGCGTGGCCGGACCGGTGCTGGTCGGGCGCACGAGCCGCAAGGTGAACGACGTGCGCGCGGTCTGCGCGAACACGCTCGACGCCGACGCGGCCAGCAGCGCGGCGGCCGTCGTGCGCAGCGCGCGGCGGCGTATCTCGGAAGGCGCGTCGCGCCGGTCGGCAGGAGGTCTTCGATCGATCATCGTCTCGGGTGCGGTCGCGGGCTCGACGCCACCCGCAATGATCGCCCAAGCGGCGAGCCGGACGACTCGGGTCAGGCCCGGGTGCGCGCACGGGCGCGCGCGATGGCCGCCTCGATGATCGCGCGCTTGCGCTCGAGCACGTCGCGATCGGTGATCGACGAGTCGAGCTCCAGGTCGGCGAGCTTGTGCTCCATGCGTTCGGCGCGGCGCTCGGCGGTCTCGATCGCGGCGCGCTCCAGGCGTTCGCGACGGCGCCGGTAGCGCTCGCGCGACGCGTCGGCCTGCGCGGCCGACCACGCCGCCCAGCCCGTGCGCTCGCCGCTGACCGGGACCATGGCGATGCAGTCCACCGGACAGGCCGGCACGCACAGCTCGCAGCCGGTGCACTGCGACGCGATGACCGTGTGCATCTGCTTGGCCGCGCCGACGATGCAGTCGACCGGGCACGCCTTGATGCACAAGGTGCAGCCGATGCACCACGCCTCGTCGATGACGGCCAGCGCGAGCGGGCCTTCGCGGCCGCAGTCGGGATCGAGCGGACGCGGCGCGCGCCCGGCGATGGCCGCCAGCCGCACGACGCCCTCGGCGCCACCGGGCGGGCAGCGATTCACGTCGGCCTCGCCGCGCGCCATGGCCTCGGCGTAGCCGCGGCAGTCGGGATAGCCGCAGCGCGTGCACTGCGTCTGCGGCAGCGCGGCGTCGAGCCGGTCGGCCAGCGCCGCGGGCGACGAGGAGGCCGTGCGGTCCACGGCGCGAGTCTCAGCGGCGGCGTGCCGCGCGGCCTTCGGCGCGCGCGCCGCCAATGTTGCCGCGCGCGCCGCCTGCGCTGCCGTCAGCGCGCGCGCCGCCTGCGCGGCCGCGTGCCACCGCCGTCGGGCGCTGGTCATGCGCGGCGATGAACTCGCGCACCACCGGGTACACCTTCTCGCGCCAGCGGCGGCCCGAGAAGATGCCGTAGTGTCCGGCGCCTTCCACGTCGTAGTGGAAGCGACGCTCCTTCGGCACGCCGGTGCACAGCTCGTGTGCGGCGCGCGTCTGGCCGGCGCCGGAGATGTCGTCGAGCTCGCCCTCGATGGTGAGCAGCGCGCTCGTGCGGATATCGTGCGGGCGCACCGGCTTGCCGTCGACCTTCCAGGTGCCGTTGACGAGCGCGAATTCCTGGAACACGGTGCGGATGGTGTCGAGGTAGTACTCGGCCGGCATGTCGAGCACGGCGTTGTACTCGTCGTAGAACTGGCGGTGCGCTTCGGCGCTGTCGCCGTCGCCGCGCACCAGGTCGAGGAAGTAGTCGTAGTGCGAGCTCAGGTGGCGGTCGGGATTCATCGCCACGAAGCCGGTGTGCTGCAGGAAGCCCGGGTACACGCGACGGCCCGCGCCGGGGTAGTTCGGCGGCACGCGGTAGATCACGTTGTTCTCGAACCACTCGTAGCTCTTGTTCATCGCGAGGTTGTTGACCGCGGTGGGGCTCTTCCTCGCGTCGATCGGGCCGCCCATCATCGTGAGCGTGCGCGGCGTCTGCTCGCGCGCGCTGGCCATCAGCGACACCGCCGCGAGCACCGGCACCGTGGGCTGGCACACCGAGATGACGTGCACGCCGTGGCCGATGTGGCGGATGAACTCCTGCACGTAGGCCACGTAGTCGTCGAGGTGGAACGGCCCGGCCTCGACCGGGACCATGCGCGCGTCGACCCAGTCGGTGATGAACACCTTGTGGTCGCGCAGCAGCGCGCGCACGGTGTCGCGTAGCAAGGTGGCGTGGTGGCCC
>CAZFET010000275.1:0-595 GCA_964517545.1 uncultured Burkholderiaceae bacterium | reverse complement strand
AGCACCGGCGGCTGCCGCTTCATGATCGGCAGGATGTCGTGGTCGTCGGTGAAGCGCTTGAAGCGCAGCAGCCGGCAGAACGGCTTGTCGACCGCGATCTGCTCCTGCACGGCGACCGGCCGGCCCTCGACCTCGACGCTGCGGATGCCGAACTCGGGCTTCTCGTACTCCTTGGCCAGCCGGTGCATCAGGTCGAAACCCGCCGACAGGCGCTGCGCCATCGGCGAGTGCGCGAACGGCGACATCGGGTGGCTGTAGAGCTTGGCCGACGCGCCAGCGAACTCGGCGAAGGGGCTGAGCAGGGCGCGCTGGGTTTCGTAGAGTTGATAGAGCATGGTGTGCTGCGAAGCGAGCGGATGATCCCGCTCGAGGCTGAGCCGAGACTGACTGTGACATGGTCGATGCGGCACCGCAACAACCGGAATCCGGGCCGCATGCTGCCCGGATGCGCCCGACGGGGCACCCGAGGAATTACGTAGGGGACTGCCGACACCTGAGCCGGGTTGTCGCACGCGCGACAACCCGGGGCGGCGCGGCGAGGGCGGCTTGTATGTTCAGCCCAGATCAGCCCGGTAGAGTCTGAACGCCGATGAGG
>CAZFET010000274.1:0-4965 GCA_964517545.1 uncultured Burkholderiaceae bacterium | reverse complement strand
GGACAGCGTGTTCCAGGGCGGCGTGCTGGTGAACAAGGAAGACCTGTACGCGGCCGTCATCGCCGCCGCGCTGGTGGCGCTGCTGTCGATGTTCTTCCAGTACACCGCCACCGGCCGCGCGCTGCGCGCCGTGGCCGACGACCACCAGGCGGCGCAGTCGATCGGCATCCCGCTCAACCGCATCTGGGTCATCGTGTGGAGCGTCGCCGGCTTCGTGGCGCTGGTCGCCGGCATCATCTGGGGCAGCAAGCTCGGCGTGCAGTTCTCGCTGTCGCTGGTGGCGCTGAAGGCGCTGCCGGTGGTGATCCTCGGCGGCCTGACCTCGGTGCCCGGCGCGATCATCGGCGGGCTGATCATCGGCGTGGGCGAGAAGCTCTCGGAGGTGTACCTCGGCCCGTCGCTCGGCGGCGGCATCGAGATCTGGTTCGCCTACGTGCTGGCGCTGCTGTTCCTCCTCGTGCGGCCGCAGGGGCTGTTCGGGGAAAAGATCATCGACCGGGTATGAGCGGCGCACGACTGTCCGATGCGTGCAGGCCGAGGCGCCGGAGGCCGGGTGCGGGTGGGCGCGCGGTTGCGCGTGCGCGTTGGCGTGTGCGCGCGGTCGTGCGTGCGGTCGTGCGTGCGGTCGTGCGTGCGGTCGTGCGTGCGCGTGCGCTTCGACGGGCTCGGCGCGAACGGAAGACTGCGCGATTCGGCCTCGCGTGCGTCGCGGCCGGCATCGCGCCACGCCGCCCGCCAGGAACGCACCCCGCCTCCCCCACCCCGTTCGGGCCGAGCCTGTCGAAGCCCGCCGCGCACACCTCCCACGACACCACTGACCGCTGACCGCGAACGGAACACGCACGATGCTTTACCGCGAAAACGGCCAGTTCAAGACCAGCTACCGCGCCGACCAGCAGATCTTCCCGATCGCGCAGGACCGCATCGCCATCGCGCTGCTGCTCGTGCTGGCCGCGGTGGTGATCCCGGCCACCGCGTCGGAGTACCTGTTCCGCGCGATCCTGATCCCGTTCCTCATCCTCTCGCTGGCGGCGCTGGGCCTCAACATCCTGGTCGGCTACTGCGGACAGATCTCGCTGGGCACCGGCGCCTTCATGGCGGTGGGCGCCTACGCGGCCTACAACTTCCAGGTGCGCATCGAGGGCATGCCGCTGGTCGCGTCGCTGCTGCTGGGTGGGCTGTGCGCCACCGGCGTGGGCGTGCTGTTCGGCATCCCGAGCCTGCGCATCAAGGGGCTGTACCTCGCGGTGGCGACCCTGGCGGCGCAGTTCTTCACCGACTGGGCGTTCCTGCGCATCAAGTGGTTCACCAACAATTCGGCCTCGGGGTCGGTGAGCGTGGCCAACCTCAACGTGTTCGGCCTGCCGATCGAGACGCCGGTGCAGAAATACCTGTTCTGCCTGGCCTTCGTGGTGGTGTTCGCGCTGGTCGCCAAGAACCTGGTGCGCGGCCACATCGGCCGCGAGTGGATGGCGATCCGCGACATGGACGTGGCCGCCTCGGTGATCGGCATCCGGCCGGTCTACGCCAAGCTCACGGCCTTCGCGGTGTCGAGCTTCATCGTCGGCGTGGCCGGCGCGCTGTGGGGCTTCGTGCACCTCGGCTCGTGGGAGCCGGCGGCCTTCAACATCGACCGCTCGTTCCAGCTGCTGTTCATGGTGATCATCGGCGGCCTCGGCTCGACCATGGGCAGCTTCTTCGGCGCGGCCTTCATCGTGGTGCTGCCGATCATCCTGGACAACCTGCCGTACTGGTTCGACATCCCGATCGACACCGCGCTGGCCTCGCACCTCACGTTCATGATCTTCGGCGCGCTGATCGTGTTCTTCCTGATCGTCGAGCCGCACGGCCTGGCGCGGCTGTGGTCCATCGCCAAGGAAAAGCTGCGGCTGTGGCCCTTCCCTCATTGACCCCGTCCTGATTTCACCCACGCACCGTCGAGTGCTTTTTCACCTCTGGAGGCAGACATGAAGTTGAAGTCGATTGCCATGGCCGCCGCGATCGCCGCGGCGGGTCTCGCCGGCCTGGCGACCATGCCCCCCGCCTTCGCGCAGGCGAAGGAGCAGTTCTTCCCGGTGCTGGTGTATCGCACCGGCGCCTACGCGCCCAACGGCGTGCCGTTCGCCAACGGCTATGTCGACTACCTCAAGCTGGTCAACGCCAAGGGCGGCATCAACGGCGTGAAGGTGACGTGGGAGGAGTGCGAGACGGGCTACGCCACCGACAAGGGCGTCGAGTGCTACGAGCGCCTGAAGGGCAAGGGTGCCACGGTATTCCAGCCGCTGTCGACCGGCATCACGTTCGCGCTGACCGGGAAGGCGCCGATCGACAAGATCCCGCTCATCACCGCCGGCTACGGCCGCAGCGAGAGCACCGACGGCAACGTGTTCAAGTGGAACTTCCCGCTGACCGGCACCTACTGGGACGCGGCCGACATCCTGGTGCAGCACGTCGCCAAGAAGGAAGGCGGCTTCGACAAGCTCAAGGGCAAGAAGATCGCGCTGGTCTACCACGACAGCCCGTACGGCAAGGAGCCGATCCCGCTGCTGCAGGAGCGCAGCAAGATGCACGGCTTCGACCTGCAGACCATCCCGGTCACGCACCCGGGCGTGGAGCAGAAGGCCGCGTGGCTGCAGATCCGGCAGAGCCGGCCCGACTACGTGTTCCTGTGGGGCTGGGGCGTCATGAACTCCACCGCGCTGAAGGAGGCGGTGGCCACCGGCTATCCGCGCGACAAGATGTACGGCGTGTGGTGGGCCGCGGCCGAGCCCGACGTCAAGGACGTGGGCGACGGCGCCAAGGGCTACAACGGCCTCGCGCTGCAGCACGGCGCCGAGCCCAACGCCAAGGTGGTGAAGGACGTGCTCGACCTCGTGCACGCCAAGGGCCAGGGCACCGGCCCGAAGGAAGAGGTCGGCAGCGTGCTGTACATGCGCGGCCTGGTGGCGGCCATGCTCGCCGTCGAAGGCGTCAAGCGTGCGCAGGAACGCTTCGGCAAGGGCAAGGTCATGACCGGCGAGCAGGCACGCTGGGGCTACGAGAACCTGTCGCTCGACCAGAAGAAGCTCGACGCGCTGGGCTTCTCGGGCGTCATGCGGCCGATCAGCACCTCGTGCGCCGACCATCGCGGCTCGACCTGGGCGCGCATCCACACCTGGGACGGCAGCAAGTGGACCTTCACGTCCGACTGGTACCAGAGCGACGAGTCGATCATCAAGCCGATGATCAAGGCCGCCGCCGACAAGTACGCGGCCGAGAAGAAGATCACCCGCCGCACGCCGGAGGACTGCCAGAGCTGAGCGAACTGCCCGGGCCGAGCGGGTTGCGCTCGGCCCGGGCGCAGCCGGCTCGCGCTGACCACGGTCCGTTCGGGCCAACCACAGACCGCTCGCGCTGACCACGGTCCGTTCGGGCCGAGCTTGTCGAAGCCCCGGCCGCTGTCGAGCCACCCCCCGACAGAGCCGGGGCGCACGGGACCACCGCCACCATGTCCACCGTCTTACTCAACGTCAACGGCATCGAGGTCATCTACAACCACGTCATCCTCGTGCTCAAGGGCGTGTCGCTGCAGGTGCCCGAAGGCGGCATCGTCGCGCTGCTCGGCGGCAACGGCGCGGGCAAGACCACCACCTTGCGCGCGGTGAGCAACCTGCTGGCCGGCGAGCGCGGCGAGGTGACCAAGGGCTCGATCGAGCTGCGCGGCGAGCGCATCGAGAAGCTCACGACGGCCGACATGGTCGAGCGCGGCGTCATCCAGGTGATGGAGGGCCGGCACTGCTTCGCGCACCTCACGATCGAGGAGAACCTGCTGACCGGCGCCTACACGCGCAAGGACGGCAAGGCCGCGGTGATGCAGACGCTCGAGAAGGTCTACGCCTACTTCCCGCGGCTGAAGCAGCGGCGCGGCTCGCAGGCCGCCTACACGTCGGGCGGCGAGCAGCAGATGTGCGCCATCGGCCGCGCGCTGATGGCCAACCCGAAGATGGTGCTGCTCGACGAACCCTCGATGGGTCTGGCGCCGCAGATCGTCGAGGAGGTGTTCGAGATCGTGAAGGACCTCAACACCAAGGAGAAGGTCACCTTCCTGCTGGCCGAGCAGAACACCAACATGGCGCTGCGCTACGCCGACTACGGCTACATCCTCGAGAACGGCCGCATCGTGATGGACGGCGAGGCGAAGGCGCTGCGCGAGAACGAGGACGTCAAGGAGTTCTATCTCGGCATGGGCGGCGGCGACCGCAAGAGCTTCCGCGACGTCAAGAGCTACAAGCGCCGCAAGCGCTGGCTGGCCTGAGCCCGCGCGACGCACCGGCCGCACAGGGAGACGAGTTCATGAGCGAAGACTTCTTCGCACCGCCGCCGTTCCGGCCCGACGACGCCATCGCGGGCCTGAAGCGGCAGTTGCGCGAGCTGCGCCTGGCCGAACGGGCCGGCGTGTTCGAACTGAAGGGCCAGGCCATCGCGGCCGTGGCGCTGAAGGACGGCGCGATCGAGGCGCGGCTGGTCAAGCGCCCCGCGCGCACGCCCGAGTGGACGACCCGGATGCTGACGAACGCCGCCGACGTGCGCCGCTTCGTCGAGACGGCGAAGCGCCAGCTCGCCGACTGGAGCAGCGACGAATGAACGCCGCCGCATCGACGTCACCGTACCTCGACGCGCTCGAGACGCGCGAGCCGGCCGAGCGCGAGCGCGCGCTGATGGCGGCGCTGCCGGCGCTGGTGGCGCACGCGCGCCAGGCGAGCACGGCGTTCGCCGAGATCCTGCGCGACGTCGACCCCGCTGCGCTGCCGCGCCGCGCCGCGCTGGCGAAGCTGCCCGTCACGCGCAAGCACGAACTGCTGCAGCGCCAGCAGGCCGCGCGCGCGGCCGGCGGCGACCCCTTCGGCGGCTTCTCGACCGTGGGCTGGCGCGGCGGCTGGCCGAGTCGGTGCGCGACGTGACCAAGCTGCGCAGCGAGGTCGAACT
>CAZFET010000273.1:0-4971 GCA_964517545.1 uncultured Burkholderiaceae bacterium | reverse complement strand
GGGGGGGGGGGGGGGGGGGGGGGGGGGGGGGGGGGGGGGGGGTGGGGGGGGGGGTGGGGCAGCCGCCGCGAGGTGAGCGTCACCCTGCGCATCGACACGCCGATCGAGGTCGACTACTACCGCCACGGCGGCATCCTGCCGTTCGTGCTGCGCCAGTTGCTGGCCGCCTGATCGCCGGTCCGGCGCCGCGCGCCGGATCGCGCTGACCTTCACGCGAGGCCACCGCATCCCGTCACGGGGTCGGTGGCCTCGTCGTTTCCAGGCCCTTGCACACGGACGCCGCGACCGTTGTACGATGCATTCGAAGGGTCTGCGCAGCACCCGCGCTGCGGTGGCCCGACGGCCATGAGACGCACTCCGCTGTACAGCAGCTCCAGCCGACCGCGCACGGCCGCCCCGCCGGACGCGGTGAGCGAAGACGCGCGTGACGGGTCGTCGCCGGCCGTCGCGCCGGCTTCGGCAACGCGTGCCGCCGCCCACGCCCCGACGTCCTCGCGCGACCGCGGCCAGGCCCGCCCCGCTGCATCGTCGGCCGCCACGGCCACGGCGGGCGCGGGTGCCTCGACTGCTGGCCGACCGCCCGGCCGCCTCCGCCGCTTCGTCGACCGCCATCCGCGCTGGATGCTGCTGCTCGGCGCCGCCGCGCTCGTGATGGCGGCGCTGTCGGGCCAGCGCGCCTTCACGCCGACACCGCGCGTGATCACGCAGGACGACATCGACCGCGCGGTGCGCCACACGCTCGAGAAGGCGCCGCTGCCGTCGTTCGCGACCAAGGCCTACGAGAAGATCGCGCCGTCGGTCGTGCACGTGCGCGGCGAGAGCCAGGACGACGGCACGCCCGAGACCCAGCGGCACTACAGCGGCGGCACGGGCGTGGTCATCACCGACAAGGGCGTGATCCTCACCAACCTGCACGTGGTGGCGGGCTCGCAGAAGCTGAAGGTCATGTTCGCCGACGGCACCGAGTCCGAGGCCGACCTGCTGAACGCCGAGCCCGAGCACGACCTCGCGGTGCTCAAGGCGCGCAAGATCCCCGACGACCTCGTCGCCGCCACCTTGCGCTCGACCGGCGATCTCGCGCCGGGCGATCACGTCATGCCGGTCGGGTTCCCGTTCGGCATCGGGCCCACCGTGTCGGCCGGCGTGGTGTCGGGCCTCACGCGCGCGTTCCGCTCGCCCGAGGGCCAGCGCGTGCTGACCAACCTGATCCAGTTCGACGCGATGGCCAACCCGGGCAGTTCGGGCGGCCCGCTCGTCACCGCCGAGGGCGAAGTCGTCGGCATCGTCACCGCCATCCTCAATCCGTCGCAGCAGCGCACGTTCATCGGCATCGGCTTCGCGGTGCCGATCGAGAACGCGGCCGCCGCGGCCGGCATGCCGCCGCACTGAACTCCGGGAACCCCGCGCATGAGCACCAACGGCCACAGCCCCAGCGGCGAAGTCTCCTCCCTGATGGAGCGCATCCTCTACGAGGTCAAGCGCATCGTGGTCGGGCAGGACGCCTTCCTCGAGCGCGTGATGGTCGCGATGCTCGCGCAGGGCCACCTGCTGGTCGAAGGCGTGCCGGGGCTGGCGAAGACGCTGACCGTCAAGACGCTCGCGCGCACCATGCGCGGCGACTTCAAGCGCATCCAGTTCACGCCCGACCTGGTGCCGGCCGACCTGGTGGGCACGCGCATCTACAACCAGAAGACGGGCGACTTCAGCACCACGCTCGGGCCGGTGTTCACCAACCTGCTGCTGGCCGACGAGATCAACCGCGCGCCGGCCAAGGTGCAGAGCGCGCTGCTGGAGGTGATGCAGGAGCGCCAGGTCACGATCGCGGGCGAGACGCACAAGGTGCCCGAGCCCTTCCTCGTGATGGCGACGCAGAACCCGATCGAGACCGAGGGCACCTACCCGCTGCCCGAGGCGCAGGTCGACCGCTTCATGATGAAGGTGCTGGTCGACTACCCGAGCGACGAGGAGGAGTTCGTCATCGTCGAGCGCGTCACCGGCCCGGCCATCGGCGTGCAGGCGGTGGCCAGCACCGAGCAGCTCGGCGCGCTGCAGCGCGAGTGCCGTCAGGTCTACGTCGACCCGTCGCTCATCCAGTACGCGGTGCGGCTGGTCGGCGCGACGCGCCGCCCCGACCGCCACGGCCTGCCCGATCTCGGCAAGTACCTGACCTACGGCGCGAGCCCGCGCGCGTCGATCTGCCTGGTCGAGGGCGCGCGCGCGCTCGCCTACCTGCGCGGTCGCATGTACGCGCTGCCCGAGGACCTGACCGCGCTGGTGCCCGACGTGCTGCGCCACCGCCTCGTGCTGTCGTACGAGGCCATGGCCGACGGACTGAACGCCGACCAGATCGTGCAGCGCATCCTGCGCCACGTGCCCCAGCCCGAGAAGCCGCTGTCGACCCATGGCGAGCCCGTCGCACAAGCCGCAAACGCCTGAGCAGGTGCTCCGGCGGCTCGAGTGGACGGCGCTGCGGCGCCTCGACGGCCTGCTGCACGGCGACTACCGCACCTTGTGGCGCGGCGCGGGCCTCGACCTCGCCGACCTGCGCGAGTACCAGCTGCACGACGACGTGCGCCACATCGACTGGAACGTCACCGCGCGGCTGCAGCACCCGTACGTGCGCCAGTACCACGAGGACCGCGACCTCACCGCGTGGTTCCTGCTCGACCTGTCGGGCTCGATCGACTTCGGCTCGCGCGAGACCGCCAAGCGCACCGTGTCCAGCGAGTTCGTCGCGCTGCTCGCGCGCGTGCTCACGCGGCACGGCAACCGCGTCGGCGCGCTGATGTACGGCACCGAGGTCGACACCGTGCTGCCGGCGCGTGGCGGCCGCGGCCAGGTGCTGCAGATCCTCCATCGCATGACCACGCGGCCCATCGCGTCGCAGCGCAAGGGCACCGACCTCGCGGTGCTGCTGCACGGCGCGGCCGAGACCATCCGCCGCCGCTCGCTGATCTTCGTGGTGTCCGACTTCATCAGCACGCCGGGCTGGGCCGACCCGCTGGGCCGGCTGGCGCAGCGCCACGAGGTGGTGGCGGTGCGCCTGTTCGACCCGCTGGAGCTGCAGCTGCCCGACCTCGGCCTCGTCGTCATCGAGGACGCCGAGACCGGCGAGCAGCTGTTCGTCGACACGCACGACGTCGCGTTCCGCCGCCGCTTCGAGCAACAGGCCGCCGCGCGCGAGGCCGCGCTGCGCGAGGCCTTCGCACGCGCCGGCGTCGACGCGCTCGAGCTGTCCACCGACGGCGAGCTGGTCGAGGCGATCGTCCGCTTCGTCGAGATGCGCCGGCTGCGCCAGCGCACGAGCGGCGCGGCGGCGCGCCTGCCCTCGCACCTCGCCCCTGCAGGAGCCGCACGATGAGCTTCATCTGGACCGAGATGCTCGGCCTGCTGCTGCTGGTGCCGCTGCTGGTCGTGGCCTACTTCTGGCTGCTCGCGCGGCGCAAGAAGTCCGCCGTGCGCTACGCGAGCCTGTCGCTGGTGAAGGACGCGATGGGCCGCGGCGGGCGCTGGCGCCGCCACGTGCCGCCGCTGCTGTTCCTGCTCGCGCTGACCGCGCTCATCGTCGCCGTCGCGCGGCCCACCGCGACCATCACCCTGCCCTCGCAGCACGAGACGGTGATCCTCGCGATGGACGTCTCCGGCAGCATGCGCGCCACCGACGTGCAGCCGTCGCGCTTCGACGCGATGAAGGCCGCGGCCAAGCAGTTCATCGCCGACACGCCGCGCACTACGAAGGTCGGCGTGGTGTCGTTCGCCGGCACGGCGCAGCTCGTGCAGCCGCCCACGCAGAGCCGCGACGACCTCACCGCCGCGATCGACCGCTTCCAGCTGCAGCGCGCCACGGCCATCGGCAGCGGGCTCGTCATCTCGCTGGCGGCGCTGTTCCCCGATGCGGGCATCACCCTGGAGTCGGTGGGCCGGCGCGACCAGCAGCGCGCCGCGCCGCTCGACCCGAACCCGCCGCCGGCGCCCAAGGAATTCAAGCCCGTGCCGCCGGGCTCGTACGGCGCGGCGGCGATCATCCTGCTCACCGACGGCCAGCGCACCACCGGCCCCGACCCGGTGGAGGCCGCCAAGATGGCCGCCGACCGCGGCGTGCGCGTGTTCACCGTCGGCTTCGGCACGAAGGACGGCGAGATCATCGGCTTCGAAGGCTGGTCGATCCGCGTGCGGCTCGACGAAGACACGCTCAAGCAGATCGCGCAGATCACGCGCGGCGAGTACTTCTACGCCGGCACGGCGCAGGACCTGAAGAAGGTCTACGAGACCTTGAACTCGCGCCTCGTGCTCGAGAAGAAAGACACCGAGGTCACGGCGCTGTTCGCCGCCGTGGCGGCGCTGCTCACGCTCGTCGGCGCGGGGCTGTCGCTGCTGTGGTTCCATCGCGTCCTGTAGCGGACGCGCATGGCCGAACCGTTCAAGAACTTCCTCGGTCCCCGCGAGGTGCGCGCCGCCGGTGCGCACCTGCAGCGCGCGTGGCCCGCCTTCCCGCGCGAGCGCTTCGAGTAGCAGCAGCCGGGGCGGCCTGCGTCGGGGCGAGGCAATCCCCCCGCGAATCACACAAAACGTGTGACTCGACCCCCGATTGGTGGGCAATCGGCCCGCGAATCACACACTTTGTGTGACTCTCCTGCCGATTGGTCCGCACGACCGCGCCCGCAGTCAGGCTAGTCGATCACTCGCAGCCCCGGCGCCGATACCTCCGTGCGGCCCGCCCGGAAGCTGCAGCGCACGAGCACGTCGGGACGCGCCAGCTCGGCGACGTGCTCGTGGTGAGTGGTCAGCACCACCGTGGCGCGCCGCGAGGCGGCACGCTGCGCTTCGAGCACCAGGAGCAAGGTCGGCGGGTCGAGGAAGCGCTCGGGGTGCGCGACCACTAAGAGCTCGTCGGCGCCTACCTGCGTCGCGGCGAGAAGCGTCGCCAGCGCGCTGAGCGCACCATCGGACAGGCCCGCGAGGCCGAGGCGG
>CAZFET010000272.1:0-4992 GCA_964517545.1 uncultured Burkholderiaceae bacterium | reverse complement strand
TCGTCGGCTCACCGCGTGGAAGGCGCTGTACGCCGCCACGCGCGGCGCCGCGCGCGCGCTGCGCCTGGAGCACGAGATCGGGTCGTTCGACGCGGGTTGCGCGGCCGACCTGGTGGTGTGGGACTGGGCGCGCGGGCCGGTCGCCGCGCACCGCGACGCGCTCGCGCGGACGGCGTGCGAGGCGGGCGAGCCGCACGCGCGCGTGTTCGCGTGGATGATGCTCGGCGACGAGCGCAACGTCGTCGAGACGCGCGTCGCCGGGCGGGCGCGGTTCGTGCGACAGGAGGGCTGACATGGCGGACCCCCGCGAAGGAGACCTGGGCATGACCCTGCGCCTCGAACTCATCGGCATCAGCAAGCAGTACCCCGCCGTCAAGGCCAACGACGGCGTGAACCTGCGCGTCAAGCCCGGCGAGATCCATGCCGTGCTCGGCGAGAACGGCGCCGGCAAGAGCACGATGATGAAGATGATCTACGGCGCCGTGCAGCCCGACGAGGGCGAGATCCGCTGGAACGGCCGGCCCGTGCGCATCCGCCATCCGCACGAGGCGAGGGCGCTGGGCATCTCGATGGTGTTCCAGCACTTCTCGCTGTTCGACACGCTCACCGCGGCCGAGAACGTGTGGCTCGGTCTCGACAAGGCCGCGCCGCTGCCCGAGGTGGCCGAGCGCATCCGCAAGGTCTCGCGCGAGTACGGTCTCGACGTCGACCCCGCGCGGCCGGTGCACACCTTGTCGGTCGGCGAGTGCCAGCGCGTCGAGATCGTGCGCGCGCTGCTCACCGACCCGAAGCTGCTGATCCTCGACGAGCCCACCTCGGTGCTCACGCCGCAGGCGGTCGACAAGCTGTTCGTCACCCTGCGCCGGCTGGCCGACCAGGGCTGCAGCATCCTCTACATCAGCCACAAGCTCGACGAAATCCGCGCGCTGTGCCATCACTGCACCGTGCTGCGCGGCGGCAAGGTCACCGGCGAGGTCGACCCGACGCGCGAGACCAACGCCAGCCTGAGCAAGCTGATGATCGGCGCCGAGCCGCCGCAGCTGCAGCACCGCGAACCCAGGCTCGGCGACGTGGTGCTCGGCGTGAAGGGCCTCGCGTTGCCGAAGGCCGACCAGTTCAGCGTCGAGCTGAAGGACATCGCGTTCGAGGTCCGTGCCGGCGAGATCGTCGGCGTGGCCGGCGTCTCGGGCAACGGCCAGAAGGAGCTGATGGCGGTGCTGTCGGGCGAGGACCCGCGCGCGCCGAAGGGCTCGATCACCCTGTTCGGCCGCGACATCGCACGGCACTCGCCGCGCCACCGGCGCAAGGAGGGGCTGCACTTCGTGCCCGAGGAGCGGCTGGGCCGCGGTGCCGTGCCCACGCTCAGCCTGGCGGCCAACACGCTGCCGCAGATCTACTGCGCCTTCTCCGCGCTCGGGCTGGATCCGCACCGGCGAGGTCGAGAAGCTCGCGGCCGAGCTGATCCGCCGCTTCAACGTGAAGGCCGGCGGCCCGGGTTCGGCGGCCAAGAGCCTGTCGGGCGGCAACCTGCAGAAGTTCATCGTCGGCCGCGAGATCGACGCGAAGCCGAAGCTGCTGATCGTCTCGCAGCCGACCTGGGGTGTCGACGTGGGCGCGGCCGCGCAGATCCGCGGCGAGCTGCTCGCGCTGCGCGACGCCGGCTGCGCGCTGCTCGTGGTGAGCGAGGAGCTCGACGAGCTGTTCGAGATCAGCGACCGGCTGGTGGTCATCGCGCAGGGCCGGCTGTCGCCGAGCGTGCCGGCGTCGAAGGCGACGGTCGAGATGATCGGGGAATGGATGTCCGGCCTCTGGGACCAGCGCCCGGCGGCCCACGAGGAGGCCCGCCATGCTCAAGCTTGAAGCCCGGCCGCAGCCGTCGAAGGCGATGTCGCTCGCCTCGCCGCTGATCGCCCTGGCGATCACGGTGGTGATCGGCGTGCTGCTGTTCACCCTGCTCGGCAAGGACCCGCTGCGCGGGCTGCAGATGTTCTTCTGGGAGCCGATCAAGAGCGCCTACGCGTGGTCGGAGCTGGCCGTCAAGGCGGTGCCGCTGGTGCTGATCGCGCTCGGGCTGTCGGTGTGCTTCCGCTCCAACGTGTGGAACATCGGCGCCGAGGGGCAGTACGTGATCGGCGCGATCTTCGCCGGCGGCATGGCGATGGGCGTCGCGCCGGAGACAACGCGCTGGGTCGTCGTGCCGATCCTGCTGGCCGGCGTGGCCGGCGGCATGCTGTGGGCCGGCATCGTGGCGCTGCTGCGCGACCGCTTCAACGCCAACGAGATCCTCGTGAGCCTGATGCTCGTGTACGTGGCCGAGATGGTGCTGAGCTACCTGGTCTACGGCCCGTGGAAGGACCCCAAGGGCTTCAACTTCCCGCAGACCGTCACCTTCGCCGACCCGACGAAGATCCCGCGCCTGTTCCACGGCTTCCGCGTGAACATCGGCGCGATCATCGCGCTGCTCGGCGTGGCCACGGTGTGGCTGTTCCTGTTCCGCCTGTACGCGGGCTTCCAGCTGCAGGTGGGCGGGCTCGCGCCGGCGGCCGCGCGCTACGCGGGCTTCTCGTCGCGCAAGGCGCTGTGGACGGCGCTGCTGATGTCCGGCGGCCTGGCCGGCCTCGCCGGCGGGCTCGAGGCGGCCGGCCCGCTCGGCCAGCTCACGCCCTACGTGCCGGCCGGCTACGGCTTCGCCGCCATCATCGTCGCCTTCGTCGGGCGGCTGCATCCGCTCGGCGTGGTGTTCTCGGCGCTGCTGATGAGCATGTTCTACATCGGCGGCGAGCTCGCGCAGTCGCGGCTCGGCCTGCCGAAGTCGCTGACCGGCGTGTTCCAGGGGCTGCTGCTGTTCGCGCTGCTGGCCTGCGACACGCTCATCCACTACCGGCTGCGCTGGAAGTCGGTGCCCAAGGCGGCGCCCGCCGCCGCCACGGCGGCCGCCAAGGTCAAGGAGGCGTGACATGACGACCCCCACGTTGGCGGCTTCGCCGCTGCACTGCCCCCCCGAGGGGGCGCACGCCGCCCTCGGGGCGGCCCTTCGGGAGGCGTGACATGAACGACCCCCACGCTGGCGGCTTCGCCGCTGCACGGCCCCCCGAGGGGGCGCACGCCGCCCTCGGGGCGGCCCTTCGGGAGGCGTGATGGACCAGATCGCACTGCTCGTCGCTGCGACGATGAACGCGGGCACGGTGCTCGCGATCGCGGGCCTGGGGCTGTTGATCAACGAGCGCTCCGGCATCGTCAACCTCGGTGCCGAGGGGATGATGCTGGTGGCCGCGATCGCGGGCTTCGCCACCGGCGTGCACACCGGCAACGACTGGATCGCCTTCGCCGCCGGCATGGGCGCCGGCGCACTGATGGCCGCGGCCTTCGGCGCGCTGGTGATCTGGCTCAACACCAACCAGTACGCGACCGGCCTCGCGCTGAGCCTGTTCGGCGTCGGCTTCTCGGCCTTCGTCGGCATCACCTACACGCGCGAGCGGCTGTCGGAGCGGCCGAAGTTCGAGATCCCGGGGCTCGCCGACATTCCCTTCGTCGGTCCCGCGTTCTTCAAGCACCACCCGATGGTCTACATCGCGATCGTGCTGACCGTGGCGCTGGCGTGGTTCCTGTACCGCTCGCGCGGCGGGCTGGTGCTGCGCGCGGTGGGCGAGTCGCCGGAGTCGGCGCACGCGCTGGGCTATCCGGTGCGCCGCATCCGCCTCGCCGCCGTGATGGCCGGCGGCGCGCTGTGCGGTCTGGCTGGCGCCTACATCTCGGTGATCTACACGCCGCTGTGGGTCGAGGGCATGGTGGCCGGCAAGGGCTGGATCGCGCTGGCGCTCACCACGTTCGCCACGTGGCGGCCGGCGCGCGTGCTGGCCGGCGCGTACCTGTTCGGCGGCGTCACGATGCTGCAGTTCGCGCTGCAGGGCGCCGGCGTGCAGGTGCCGAGCCAGTTCCTCACCATGCTGCCGTACGTGGCGACGATCGTCGTGCTGGTGCTGATCTCGCGCAACGCGACGTGGATCCGCGTGAACATGCCGGCCTCGCTGGGCCGGCCCTTCTTCCCGGGTTCGTGATGCGCATAATTCCCGCTTCCTACCACCGCTCCCTCACCCTCGCTGGAGAGACCATGACCCACGACAAGCGCTCCGTTCTCAGGCTGGCCGGCTGGTCCGTGCTGGCCGCCGCCGCGGCCCTCGCCGGCTGCGGCAAGAAGGAAGAGGCCAAGCCCGCCGCGCAGGCGCCGGCCCCGGCCGCGTCGCCGGCCGCTGCGCCCAAGCCCGAGCCGCTGAAGATCGCGTTCGCGTACGTGGGCCCGGTGGGCGACGGCGGCTGGACCTTCGCGCACGACAACGGTCGCAAGGCCATCGAGAAGGAGTTCGGCGACAAGGTCGTCACCAGCTTCGTCGAGAAGGTGCCCGAGTCGGCCGACGCCGAGCGCGTGTTCCGCGACATGGTGAGCCAGGGCAACAAGCTGATCTTCGGCACCACCTTCGGCTACATGGAGCCGATGCTCAAGGTGGCGGCCGACCACAAGGACGTGAAGTTCGAGCACGCCACCGGCTACAAGCAGGCCGAGAACATGCGCACCTACGACAGCCGCACCTACGAGGGCGCGCACCTGGCCGGCATCATCGCCGGCGGCATGACCAAGGCCAACACCCTGGGCGTGGTCGGCTCGATCCCGATTCCCGAGGTGATCCGCAACATCAACTCGTTCACCCTCGGCGCGCAGAGCGTCAACCCGAAGGTCAAGGTCAAGGTCGTGTGGGTCAACGAGTGGTTCAACCCGCCGAAGGAGACCGAGGCCGCGCAGTCGCTGCTCAACGGCGGCGCCGACATCCTGTTCCAGAACACCGATTCCAGCGCCGTGCTGCAGACCGCCGAGAAGGCCGGCAAGTACGCCTTCGGCTGGGACAGCGACATGACCTCCTACGGCCCGAAGGCGCACCTCGCGTCGGCCATCATCAACTGGGGCCCGTACTACATCAAGGCCACCAAGGACGCCCT